>JBGTSP010000022.1:0-29084 GCA_041940205.1 Alphaproteobacteria bacterium | reverse complement strand
GCGGCGACGACGACACGCTGCATGGCGACGACGGCGACGACCTACTCGACGGCGGCGACCGCGACGACCGGCTCTATGGCGGACTGCGCAACGACCTGCTGACCGGCGGCGCGGGCAACGACCTGCTCGACGGCGGCGCGGGCAACGACACGCTCGACGGCGGCGCGGACAACGACACGCTGATCGGCGGCGACGGCGACGACAGCCTGTCGGGCGGCGCAAACGCCGACTCGCTGGACGGCGGCGACCGCGGCGACACGCTCGACGGCGGGGCCAGCAACGACACGCTCGTCGGCGGCGCGGGCAACGATCTGCTCTATGGCGGCGGCGACAACGACCAGCTCGACGGCGGCGGCGACAACGACAGCCTGTATGGCGGCCTGGGCAGCGACCTGCTCGCCGGCGGCGACGCCAACGACCTGCTGGCCGGCGACGACGGCAACGACACGCTGTCGGGCGAGGCCGGCAACGACACCCTGAACGGGGGAACCGGCAACGATTCCCTGCTGGGCGGCACCGGCGACGACGCGCTCAACGGCGGCGACGGCAACGACCGGCTTGAAGGCGAGGCCGGCAACGACCTGCTGCACGGCGATGGCAACAACGACACCCTGCTCGGCGGCGCCAACAACGACGTGCTGCACGGCGATGCCGGCGACGACTGGCTCTATGGCGAGGCCGACGACGACAGCCTGATCGGCGGGGCGGGCAACGACCAGCTGTTCGGCGGCGCCCGCGGCGACACGCTGGAGGGCGGCGACAACAACGACTCGCTCTATGGCGGCGACGACAACGACAAGCTCTACGGCGGCAACGGCGAGGACCGGCTGTTCGGCGAACTCGGCGACGACGAGCTGCGCGGCGGCGAGGGCTCGGACACGCTGGAAGGGTTCTCCGGCAACGACCGGCTGTACGGCGAGAACGGCAACGACACCCTTTACGGCGGCGACAACAACGACACCGTGGTCGGCGGGGCGGACAACGACCGCCTGTTCGGCGGCGACGGCGACGATGCCATGGGTGGCGATGCCGGCAACGACACGATCGACGGCGGCCTGCGCAACGACCTGATCTATGGCGGCGACAACAACGACACCCTGATCGGCGGCTCCGGCAGCGACAGCCTGTATGGCGGCAACGACGACGACAACCTGGCGGGCGGCGCGGATTCCGACCTGCTGGTCGGCGGCGTGCGCCACGACACGCTCGACGGCGGCGATGGCGCCGACACGCTTGAGGGCGGCACCGGCAACGATCTCCTCACCGGCGGGACGGGCAACGACCTGTTCCTGTTCGCGCCGGGATCGGACAAGGACACGATCACGGACTTCGCGGCCGGCGCCGGCGTCGGCGACGTGATCAGCCTGTCGGGGTACGGCTATGGCGGGCTGGGCGATCTGCTGGCGGACGCGGACGATGCCGGCGGCACCGCCGATGTCGTCTTCACCTTCAGCGCCGACGACGACCTGACCCTGCTGGGCGTGCGCATCGCCGACCTCGACGCCGACGACTTCGTGTTCTGAGGGGGCAGGCCGGGCGCGCGGTGCGGGGCGTTCAGCCGGCCATGCGCCGGCCGTAGTCCCAGCTCATCATCGTATCGGGTTCGATCGCGATCGCGATCTCCGGTTCGTCCGCACCCAGCAGCCAGCGCCGGAAGCCGGTTTCGGTGGGCCCCAGGTAGCGATCGTGCAGCCGTGCCAGCAGCGCCCTGTCGCGGTCCACGGCCAGGCTGGCCCGGCCCCGGCCGCGCAGGCCGCGATAGGGCGGCTCGTCTGCGGCGATTTCGAAACCGCAGCGCGGGTCGCGGCGCAGGCAGGCGACGACGGCGGCGCTGTCCCGGGCGGCGCAATGCAGGCGCCCGTCCTCGAACAGGAACCAGTGCGAGACCACGATCGGGGCGCCGTCGGCGGTCAGCACCGACAGTCTCGCCGGTATGCGGATGTCGATCAGGTAGCGTTCGATCTCGGCCCGCGACCACGGGCCGGAGGTTTTGCAGTCGTTCATCACCCAGTCCCGACAAAGCGCACGACGTGCGGTCCCCTGTCGATACGCGCCGCGCCGGCGAACGGATGACGCCGCGCCAACGCGCTCTAGTATCGGTCGAAGGCGTGTTCCTCCAGCGCGGTACGCATGCTGGCGCAGAGCAGGATCATGTCGGGCGCAGGCCCCTTGTCGACCAGCGGCAGATGCACGGAATCGAACAGGACATGCTTCTTGTCGAGATATTCCACGTCGCCGGCCAGGAATACCGGGGCGTTGCGTGCAAGGGAGAGCGAGAACAGGCGCGTGTAGTCGGCCAGGATCTGGCCTTCATACAGGTCGTCGAAATGCCGCCCGGTCACGTCGCGGCCGAGCACGGCGGTGATCCGCGAGCCGATCAGCCGCCAGCGGAAACGGTAGCCCTCCGTTTCAGGCGCGGCGTCGATCAGGCTGACCCAGCCGAGCCAGGGGCGCAGCGCGTCCATGCCGCAATCGGCGCGGGCGGGCGCGGCGCCGGCACGGGGCAGGGCCTTCCAGAAATCGCGAATACCGCCGAGCCGGCTGTCCGCGCCGAAGCGGTCTTCGATCTCTTCGAGATTCAGGCGCAGGAACGGGCCGCCAAAACCGGCCATGACGCTCTCCGGGGATGCTGAGACCGCGGCACGTTCTCCTGAAAGTGTTAACAAAACCTGCCGGCGTCCCGGCGGCTTCAATAGGCGAGCCGGCCGTAAAGGTCGTCGAACGGGATCATCACGCCCTCCCGGTAGGCGGGCCGCTGCTGCAGGTCCGCGAACCAGCGGGCGAGATGGGGCAGGGGCGGGCGTTCGATCTCGATGCCGAAATAACGATACAGGTGCGTGCCGATCGCGATGTCCGCGAGCCCGGGGTCCGCGCCCAGCAGGTGCGGCCGGACGGCCAGCATGTCGTCCAGCAGGGAGAAATGGCGGGCGCAGCGGGCCACCGCGCGGGCGACGGCCCGTTCGTCGCGCTCCGCCGCGGGCGTGCGGTAGAAGCCCCAGAACACGCCGTTGAGGAAATCGGGCTGCAGGACGGTCTGCGACCAGTCCATCCACTGCTCGGCGCGGGCGCGCGCAATCGGATCGTCGGACCAGAAATCCGGCCCGCCGTGGCGGGCGGCCAGGTAGCGCAGGATGGTGTGGGATTCCCAGACCGTGCCGCGATCGTCCTCGATCACGGGCACCCTTCCGTGCGGATTGCGCCGGCGGAAGGCGGGATCGTCGAGGCCGCCGAACGCGCCGCCGGCCTCGATGTGCCGGAACGGCAGCGCCAGTTCGCCGAGCAGCCACAGCACCTTCTGCACGTTGAAGGAACTGCGCCGGCCCCACAGCGTCAGCATGCCGGGAATTGCCGCCGCCACGGTCCGCCTGGGCGGCTCACGCCTCGTCCGTATCCAGGCCGGGCAGCCGGTAGCGGTCCTCCGGGTCGTCCCAGCCCTTGAAGTTCGGCGCCCGACGCTCGGCGAAGGCGGCGCGGGATTCCATCCTGTCGCTCAGCGCGCCGTGCTCGTGCAGGCGTTTGGCCAGCGCTTCGTAGGTCGGGGCGACCGAGGGGCGCATCAGCCGCATCATGTGCACGGTGTTGATGCGGGCCGCCGGCGGCAGGGTCAGCAGGTGTTCGGCCATCTCCAGCGCCGTCGCCAGCAGCGCATCGGCCTCGCAGATCCGGTTGAGAAAGCCCAGTTCGTGAAACCGCCTGGCATCGAAGCGGAAGCCCAGCGCCATTTCCATGGCGATCGGGAACGGCAGGTTGGCGAGGTGGCCGTGATTGTAGCCGCCCAGGAGCCAGCGCTTGGCCTCGGAGATCTCGAACACGGCCTCCTGCACGGCGACCCGGAGATCGGTGCGCTCGACCAGCATGAAACCGCCGCCCATGGCGAAGCCGTTGATCGCCGCGATCACCGGCTTCTCCAGCGTACCCGCCATGAAGGGATCCTCCCGGGCGATCCGCTTGAAGCCGACGCTGCCCTTCTCCAGCGATTCCTTCATGTCCTCGCCGACACAGAAGGCCCGGCCGGTACCGGTGAAGATCGCCACCTCGAGCTCCCGGTCTTCGCGAAACGCCGTCCAGGTCTCGGCCAGCGCGTCCCGCAGCTCGGTGTTCAGCGCGTTCAGCCGCTCGGGCCGGTTCATGCGCACCACCAGGATCTGGCCGTGCCGTTCGGTTTCCACCAGGGCCATCGCGTTCCTCCCTCATCACTGTCCGCTTTCGCAGCGTCGGACCCGACGATGGGTCGCGACGCGCCCCTTGGCAATCCCGGGCCGGCGGCGACCGCTTGCAATTCGCGGCACGCGGTTTAGACGGGATCGGGAGTTTCCGAACGAGGTAAGCAGCATGCAGTTCGATTTCGATGTGCCGGTGGAACGGCGGGGAACCCATTCGGCCAAGTGGGACGCGATCCCGATGCGCTACGGCACGCCGGACGCGGACTCGCTGCCGATGTGGGTCGCGGACATGGATTTCCGTTCGCCGCCGCAGGTCGTCGAAATCCTGCAGGAACATGTGGCGCGCGGCGTGTTCGGCTATTTCGGCAACGACCGCCCGCTGCGCGAGTCGATCTGCAACTGGATGGCGCGGCGGCACGACTGGCAGCCCGAGCCCGAATGGATCGTGCCGGTCACCGGCATCGTCAACGCCCTGCACATCTGCGTGCAGGCCTTCTGCCGGCCGGGCGACAAGGTGGTGCTGCAGAGCCCGGTCTACCACCCCTTCTACTACGCCATTCAGCGCAACGGCTGCACCCTGGTGGCGAATCCGCTGAAGCCGGTGGACGGGCGCTACGAGATGGATTTCGACGCCCTGCGCGCGCAGATCGACGAGCGCACGCGCATGCTGCTGCTGTGCAGTCCGCACAATCCCGTCGGCCGGGTCTGGAGCAAGGCGGAGCTCGAGACGCTCGGCGAGATCTGCCTCGAGAACGACATGCTGCTCGTCTCCGACGAGATTCACCACGACCTGGTGTTTCCCGGCCAGCGTCACCAGGTCACCGCGGCGCTGTCGCCGGAACTGGCGCGGCGCACCATCACGCTGACCGCCGCCAGCAAGACCTTCAACCTCGCCGGGTTCAAGGTCGGCACCGCGCTGATCTCCGATCCCGCCCTGCGCCGCGAGTTCCAGGCCCAGATGCTGCGCAACGGCCAGCACAGCGCCAACAGTCTCGGCGCCATCGCCACCACGGCCGCCTATGACCATGGCGATGAATGGCTCGATGCGCTGACGGCCTATCTGGAGGGCAACTACCGTCTGATGCGCGAGCGCCTGGACAACGGCCGGCGCGGCATATCGATGACCCGGATGGAAGGCACCTATCTCGGCTGGCTGGATTTCACGGGCACCAATCTCGACGTCGAGGAGGTCGCCCGCCGGGTCGAGTCCGGCGCCAACATCGCCGTCAATCACGGGGACATCTTCGGTCCCGACGGCGTCGGCCATCTGCGCTTCAACTTCGCCTGTCCGCGCTCCCGGCTGGAGACCGCGCTCGACCGCCTGGAGGCCCAGTTTCCGGGCTGACCGGAGGCGTCAGTCGCCGCCGGTGAAGGTCCGCAGCCAGTCCCGCGCTTCGGCCTCGTCATCGAACGGGCGCACCGGGATCTCGGGATTGTGGGTCCGGGCGTAGTAGTCGGAAGCCACCTGGCCCGCCGGCGAACGGGAGATGACCGCGGTGGCCGCCACCGCCTTCGCATGCTCGGGTTCCAGCAGGGTCTCGCTCAGCGCCCCTCCCAGGCCCGAGGCGGCCTCGATCAGAACCAGTACCGGCGTGCGCGCGCCCTGACCCAGCTCCAGGATCTTCTGGCGGGCGAAGGACACGGTCTGGGCGGTCGCGGCGAGGTGGCGGGCCGTGTAGTCGACGGTGACGATGCCGTCCTCGCCCAGCGAGATTTCCGGCATTTCGTTCAGGCCGACGCGGGTCGCCGGCAGGTCTTCGTTCCGTGCCGACGGCTGCGCCCGTCCGCCCGCGAAGCTCTCGGCATGGGAGATCGAGAGCAGGTGGCTCACCCGCGCGTCGGAACCGTACAGCGGCAGCAGCACGACCTCGTATTCGACATGGTCGCGCTCCCGCCAGTCCATGCGCGAACGCCGGACCGAGACGATGCCCTCACAGGTGCGCCAGTAGTGCTGCCAGCGGATCCGGTCGCGCTCGCGGTCGGGAAACAGGTCGCTCAGGCGCCGGCCGGTATATTCGCCCTCCATCGCGACCACATGGGTGCCCACGAGCCGGAAGAGGAAGTCGTCCGGTTCGACCTCGACGATCTGCAGGCAGGGCAGAATCGCGCGCAGTTCCTGCGGGTCGATGTCCCGGCGGGCCGGGCCGGCGCGGCCTGCGGCCTTGCGCCGCCAGTAGGCAATCAGGTCGCCGGCGAGGGCGCTCATGCCGTCCGGCCAGGTGGCGGGAACGGCGGGATCGATATCGGTGACGACGGCAGACAAACGGAGGCGCTCGGCAGATGACGGTTCGGTGACGGGCCTATACAGGCCTTTGCCGGGGAATGCACGCCGTGACGCCGGCGCCCGGCCCCGCGGTTGACGGCGCGCCGCTTCCGCCGCATTGAAGGAGGGGCCGCAACGGGAGGGCAGGGGACATGACGGAAGATCTCGAACGCTATCGGGCCAACGGCGCCACGGTCGAGCGCGACGACGAGGGCATCCGGGCGCTCGCGGCGCGTGCCGCCGCCGGCGGCGGCGACGATCGCGAACGCGCGGTGCGGCTCTATTACATGGTGCGCGACGAGATCTACTACGACCCCTATACCGTGCTGCTGGACGTGCCGGGCCTCAAGGCCGGCAAGACGCTGGCCGACGGCCGGGGCTGGTGCGTCTCGAAGGCGATCCTGCTGGCCGCCGGCTGCCGCGCGATGGGCATTCCCGCCGGTCTCGGCTTCGCCGACGTGCGCAACCATCTCTCGACCGAGAAGATGCGCCAGCGCATGCAGACCGATGTCTTCTACTGGCACGGCTATACCGACATCTGGCTCGACGGCGCCTGGCGCAAGGCGACGCCGGCCTTCAACATCGAGCTGTGCGACAAGTTCGGCCTGAAGCCGCTGGAGTTCGACGGCGTCGAGGACTCGATCTACCACCCCTTCGACCGCTCGGGTCAGCGCCACATGGAATATCTCAATCACCGCGGCCGTTTCGACGAACCGCCGGTCGACGACATGCTGGCGACCTTTGTCGAGCACTACCCGCACTGGCGGGCGGGCCATCGCAGCGAGACCGGCGATTTCGAGACCGAGGTCGACCGCGAGACCGGAGCTCCGGCGGCGGGGTAGGCCGACGCGGCGTCAGTTCAGCGGGCTGAATGCGTCCGCGATCTCGTCCCGGCCGCAGCCGGCGCGCAACAGCAGGTCGAGCATCAGCCGGGCCTTCGGCGGCGAGAGCCGGCCGGCGGGGATGACGCCGCGGGCCGCCAGGTCGATCTCGCCGCCCGCCATCTCGTAGGTCGCCTTCAGCAGTGGCCCGCCGCCGTTGCGGTTGGCGCCGACGACCGGCAGGCGACCGGCCAGCGCCGCGATGTCCCCGACCAGATGTTCCGGCGCGTGGCCGCCGCCCATCAGGCCCAGCACCAGTCCGTCATGGCCCAGGGCGCCGGGATCGGCGGCGAGGGCGGCGAGCAGTCGGCCGGGATCGTCCAGCAGCAGCGGCAGCACCGCGACGGCGGGCGCCGGCCGCGCCGCCAGCTCGCTTGCCGGCGCCTCGCCCAGCGCCAGCCGCAGGCCCGGAATGTGCGGACGCTGCGGCAGCGCGGTCAGCAGCACGCGATCCTCGATCAGGCTGCCCACCGGACCGGTCTGCGGGCTGGCAAAGGCATCGAGGCGATGGCTGCTCGCCTTGGCGACGTCCAGCGCCGCATGCAGGTTGTCCAGCATCGCCACCAGCACGCCGATCTGCCGGGCCTGGGCGCGCACCGTCACATCGCAGGCCACCCGCACGGCGGCCAGCAGGTTGCCGGGACCGTCGGGCGCGGTCATATGCGGATTGCGCATGGCGCCGGTGACGACGACGGGAATCTCCAGGTCCAGCAGGCAGTCCAGCAGAAAGGCGCTCTCCTCGATCGTGTCGGTGCCCTGGGTGACGACCGCGCCGTCGATCGCGCCCTCGTCGGCCAGCGCACCGATCCGCGCCGCCAGGTCGAACAGCTGCGCCAGGCGCAGCGAGGGACTGGGCAGGACGGCGAGCGTTTCCGCGCGGATGGTCGCCAGCTCGGCAAGTTGGGGCACCGCCGCGACGAGGTCGTCGCCGCTCAGGCCCGGGCGCACGCCGCCCGCCTCGCCCGGTACCATGGCGATGGTCCCGCCGAGCGCGAAAACGCCGATCGTCGTTCCGGCCATGGTCGTTCTCCCGTTGTCCGCGGCCAGTCTATCGCGGGCCGCCGCCCGCGCCATGCCGGCGGCTGGCCGCGGGGGACGAGCCGGCCTAGGCTCGCACCGGAAGCACGGGCTGGGCGGGGCATGCGCAAGGACGTCGATTACGCGATCGTGGGCGGGGGGATCGTCGGTCTCTGCGTTGCCTTCGGATTGCTGTCGCTGGGCCGCCGCGTGCTGGTGCTCGACGGCGAGGACGATGCCCTGCGCGCCTCGCGGGGCAATTTCGGACTGGTCTGGGTGCAGTCCAAGGGGCTGCGGGAACCGCGCTACGCCGCCTGGAGCCAGCGCTCGGCCGGGTTGTGGCGCGGTTTCGCCGAGGAACTCTTCGAACACGGCGCCGACGTGGCGCTGCGCCAGGACGGCGGCTTCGACCATCATCTCGACGAAGCCGGGCTGGAGGCCCGGGTGCGGGCCTATGAAGGCCTGCGCGAGGCGCTGGGCGGTGACTATCCCTTCGAGGTCCTGCGCGGCAACGCGCTCAGGCGCGAGGAACCGGCTGTCGGCCCCCGGGTGGTCGGCGCGATCCTGCATCACCAGGACGGCCACGTGAATCCGCTGAAGGTGCTGGCCGGCCTCGCCGCCGCGGTGCGCGCCCGGGGCGGCATGGTGGAGACCGGGGTGCGGGTCGCGACCGTCGAAGCGGCGGATAGCGGCTTTCGCCTGTGCCTTTCCGGCGGCGGCGAGCGTCGGGCCGCCCGCGTCGCGCTCTGCGCCGGTCTGGGGGCGGCCGAACTGGGCCCGCAGCTCGGCTTCCGGGCGCCGGTGCGCCCGCAGCGCGGGCAGGTGCTGATCACCGAGCGCCTGGCGCCGCTGCTGCGCCGGCCCTCGGGCACCGTCCGCCAGGTGGACGAGGGCGGCGTGCAGATCGGCGACTCCCAGGAGGAGGTCGGTTTCGACGACCGCGAGACGCTGGACGTCACGGCCGGCATCGCGGCCCGCGCGGTCGCCCTGTTCCCGGCGCTGGCCCGCGCCCGCCTGGTGCGGAGCTGGGCGGCCTTGCGGGTCATGTCGCCCGACGGCCTGCCGATCTACCAGCGCTCCGAACTGTATCCCGGGGCTTTCCTCGTCAACTGCCACAGCGGGGTCACGCTCGCCGCCGCGCATGCCCGGCTGTTGCCGCTGTGGCTCGAGGGGCGCGCGGACGCGCCCGATCTGGAGGTGTTCGGTGAACGACGTTTCGCCCCGTCGCCGGCCTGAGGACGATGCGGACGCCGTCCGCCTGTTCTGGCGGGACCGGCCGCTGTCCGCCCGGGCGGGCGAGAGCCTGGCGGCCGCGCTGCTTGCCGCCGGCATCACGACGTTCCGCCGGCATCCGGTAAACGGCGCGCCGCGCGGTCCGTTCTGCCTGATGGGAGCCTGCTACGAATGCCTTGTGCGGGTCGACGGTGTCGATTCCCTGCAGGCCTGCATGCTGCCGGTGCGCGAGGGCATGCGGGCGGAACCGCAGGCGGGAGGCGCGCGGCTCGATGAGGACTGAGTGCGACCTGCTGATCGTTGGCGCGGGCCCGGCCGGCCTGGCGGCCGCGGCCGAGGCCGCCGGTCTGGGCCTCTCGGTGCTGCTGCTCGACGAGCAGGCCGCGCCGGGCGGCCAGATCTATCGCGGCATCACCCGCGCCGACCCGGATCGTCGCCGGCGCCTGGGCAAGGCCTATGCCGCCGGCACCGTGCTGGCCGCGCGCCCGGCCGTGCCCGGCGTCGCGTCCCGGCCGGGCGCGACGGTCTGGCGGATCGACGAGGACGGAATGGTCACCTGGTCGGAGGCCGGCGCGGCGCGGCAGGCGCGCGGCGCCTGCCTGCTGCTCGCCACCGGCGCGCTGGAGCGGCCGATCCCGGTGCCGGGCTGGACCCTGCCGGGAGTGATGACCGCCGGCGCGGCGCAGATCCTGCTGAAGACGTCCGGCACGGTGCCGCGCGATGCCGTGCTCGCCGGCAGCGGGCCGCTGCTCTACCAGCTCGCCGTGCAACTGCTCGATGCCGGCGCGCCGCCGCGCCTGCTGCTGGAGACCCAGGGACCCGGCGACCTGGCCTCGGCCCTGCCGCTGCTTCCCGGCGCCCTGCGCCGGCCGGGTCAGCTCGTTCGGGGGCTCGGCCTGCTGGCCCGCTTGCGCCGGGCCGGGATTCCCCGGGCAACCGGTGTCCGGGGCCTGCGGATCCTCGGCGAGGACGCGGCGCGCGGCGTCTGCTGGCGCACGGCCGACGGCAACCGGGAGATCGCCTGCGACCGGGTGCTGCTGCATGCCGGCGTCGTGCCCAACCTGCAGGCAAGCCGCGCCCTGCGCCTCGAACACCGCTGGGATGCCGCGCAGCGCTTCTGGCATCCGCGCATAGACGCCTGGGGTGAAAGCAGCCGGCCGGGCCTGTTCCTGGCGGGCGACGGAGCGGGCATTGTCGGTGCCGCGGGATCGGCGCTCCAGGGCCGGCTTGCGGCGCTCGCCGCGGCCGCCTCTCTCGCGCGCCTGGACGTCGGCGAGCGCGATCGGAGGGCGGCGCCGCTGCGCCGCGCGCTGGCGCGCGAACGCGCGGCCCGGCCCTTTCTCGACCGGCTCTATGCGCCATCGCCGGAAATCCGCCTGCCGGACGACGAAACCGTGCTGTGCCGGTGCGAGGACGTCAGGGCGGGTGCGGTCCGCACCTATGCCGCCCGGGGCTGCCTGGGGCTGAACCAGATCAAGGCCTTCGGACGTTGCGGCATGGGACCCTGCCAGGGCCGGTTCTGCGCGCTCTCGGTCGCCGAAGTGCTGGCCGATGCGCGGGGCGTTCCGACCGAGGCGGTGGCGAGCTACCGCCTGCGCATGCCGCTGAAGCCGGTAACCTTGGGCGAACTGGCGGCGCTGGCGCCTGACCAGCCGCACGCGGCGCACCAACCGTGACGGCGGAGCGCGGGCGGACGACGCCGCCGGAAGCGCCAGGATCGCCGTTCTCCCTCCCGGCGCCGTTCCCCGTGCTTCCCTCCGCGGAGCGGGATCGCTCGCGGCGGCAGACCCTGGATGCGCATCCCGATCCCTCGGCCGACCTCTGGATCTTCGGCTACGGCAGCCTGATGTGGCGGCCGGACTTCGAGCCGCTGGAGGCCGCACGGGCCCGTCTCGAGGGCTGGAGTCGCCGGTTCTGCGTCTGGACGGCGCTGGCCCGCGGCACGCCCGCGCTGCCCGGCCTCTCGCTGGGACTGGCGCCGGGCGGGACCTGCGAGGGTGTCGCCTACCGGCTGGCGGAGGCGCGAGGGGAGACCGACCTCGCGCGCCTGTGGGAACGCGAGATGTGGACCGATATTTACCGTCCCCGCTGGGTGCGTGTGTCCCTCGACGCGCGCAGCGTGCCGGCGATCGCGTTCGTCACCGATCCCGCGAGCCGCCAGTTCGCCGGTACGCTGCCGTTCGACAGGCAGGTCTGGCACATCGCGCGGGCCGCCGGCGAGCGGGGAACCTGTCGCGACTACCTCAGCCGCACGATCGACCAGTTGCGCGCCCTGGGCATTCAGGAACCGGAACTCCTGGCGCTCGAGCGCGCGGTGGCGGCATTCGCCGGCGAGGGTGCCGCGGAAACGGAGCCGGTCGACGGGCGGCCTGACGGGCGCGAACAGACCGATTGACCGCGCCGTGCCGCTGGGACAATGATGTTCGATGCCGCAGAGCCTGCAACTGCCCGCCGCCGCGCCGGTGGTCGTCACGGACGACCACGCGGCCGGTCTCGAACGTCTGCTCGGCCGGGAAGGCGGCACGTTCGACAGCGGCAGCGACAACGGCTACTTCATGGTCACCAAGCTGTACCGCCCGGACGAGGTGCACGAGCGCCAGGGCGCCGGCAGGTTGTCCGAACTGCTGACCTACTGGCGCGATCTCGGCAGTTCGATCGCTCTGCCGAACCGGCTCGACCCCGAGATCCTCGATCGAATCGGAATCCTGCCGAACGTCCATCTGGTGAACACCGCGGCGGGTCGGCCCGAAGGCTACGAATTCCGCTACTGGGGGCCGAACAGCCGGTTCCTGGGCGGCATGTCGCTGGAGGGCTGGCAGTTCGGCGATTTCGACAACCGGCTCTACCGGATGACGGCGATGTACGACTATTTCAACGTCGTCGAGACCGGAGAACCGCGTTTCCAATTCCTGCACACCACCACGCCGCTGGGGGTGAGCAACCGCTGGCGGCTGCTGCTGCCCGTGGCCTCGCGCGGCGGGCGTACCGACCGGGTCTATTCGGCGACGCAGTTCGTCCGCCTGGAACTTCTCTGACCGTCGTTTCCTGCGGCGTTGCCGCCATCCTCAACGACCGGCCCGGTCCGGCCAGAAGCGCACGCCGCGGCGCGCCAGGCCACCGCCCAGACCGATCGGCGTTCCGTCGGCGCGCCAGCAGGCGGCGCCGGTAAAGCCGCCCTCGCCGTCGGCCGCCACGGCGTTCATGCCGCCGCCGACATGGGGATTCTCGACGACCCGGTGACCGCGGGCCGCCAGGGCCTCGCGCAGGGCGTTGCCGTACCCGCTCTCGACCTCCACGGATTCGCCCTGGCTCCAGAGCCGCGGCGCCTCGACGGCTTCCTGCAGGCTCATGCCGTGCGTCAGCAGGTTGACGATCGCCTGCATCGCCGAGCCGAAGATCCGCAGGCCGCCCGGCAGGCCGAGGGCGAAGCGCACTTCGCCGTCGCGCAGGGCCATCACCGGGGCCTGGCTGGTCGTGACCCGCTTGCCCGGCGCCAGCGACAGGGCCCGGTCGGGATGGGGATCGAACAGGCTCATGTAGTTGTTCGCGATCATCCCTGTGCCGGGAACGGCGAAGCGGGCGCCGAACAGGCTGTTGATGGTCTGGGTGGTGGCGATCCACCAGCCCTCGTCGTCCGCCGCCGTGACGTGGGTGGTGTTGGCGGATTCCGCCGGCGATACGCCGGCCTGCCAGTCGCGGGCCCGCTCGGGGTCGATCTCGGCCCGGCGTTCGCGCGCATAGGCGGGATCGATCAGCCGGGCCACCGGCACGGGAACGAAGGCCGGGTCCGCGGTGGCGGCGGCGCGGTCGGCGAAGGCGATCTTCAGCGCCTCGAGGATCAGGTGCGAGGCTTCGGGCGAGCCGAACCCCATCTGCGCGAGGTCGTAGCCCTCCAGGATGTTCAGCATCTGCACGACATGAATGCCGCCCGAGGACGGCGGCGGCGGGCCGACGATCTCGTGGTCGCAATAGCGGCCGATCACCGGTTCGCGCAGCAGCGGGGTGCAGGCCCGCAGGTCGTCGGCGGCGATCAGGCCGCCGCGGGCGGCCATGTGGGCGCAGAGCGCGGCCCCCAGCGGGCCGTCATAGAGCGCACCGGCGCCGCGCGCCGCGATCTCGCGCAGGCTGTCCGCATAGTCGCCCTGGACCAGGCGATGGCCGGCCGGGATTGCCGCGCCGTCACGCAGCAGCAGGGCGGCCAGCACCGGGTCGGCCGCCAGGTCGGCCGCGCATTCGCCGATACAGTCGCTGAGATAGGGCGTGACGAGAAAGCCCTGTTCCGCGTGCCGGATCGCCGGCGCCAGGACATCCGCGAGCGGCAGCCGCCCGAACCGCTCCAGGGCTTCGATCCAGCCGGACAGCGCGCCCGGCGTGGCCATCGCCAGGGGGCCCACCGCGTTGGCCCGTCCCGCCGCCTCGAGGCGGCGGTCGGGCGTATCCGCCACCGGCTCGAACAGCGTGGCATGGCTGGCGGCCGGCGCGGCGCTGAGCCCGTCGATGACGACATGGCGGCCTTCCGGCGTGCGGACATGCGCCATGCCGCCGCCCAGGATTCCCACCATCATCGGTTCCACGACCGTGAGCGCGAACAGGGCCGCGATCGCCGCGTCCACGGCGTTGCCGCCGGCGGCCAGCATTTCCGCGCCGGCCGCCGCGCCCAGCGGGTGGTTGGCGACGATCATGGCGCGGGCCCCGGCAGCCGGGCGCTTTTCGCAGTCGAAGCGGACGGCCGCGCGGGCCCGCCAGGTCGTGTCCATGATCTCGTCTCCTCCCGCATGGCCGTCTCCGGTCCCGTCGTCCGCAGTCTAGAGCAGGATCCCGGGGATCAGGATCGCGCAACGCGCCCCGCCCGCCCGCGTCGGGCCGGCACGCGCGACTGGCGGCAGGGCGGACATTGCCCGATCATCGGGTCGGGAAGCGAAACCGACGGGAGACATCCGCCATGAGCAAACTTCGCCTGGGCTACCTGCTGCCGACGCGCGAGGCGATCATGCAGGGCGCGCACGCGGCCCTGCCGATCGTCGCCCTCGCGGAACGGGCGGAGGCGGCGGGTCTCGATTCCGTCTGGCTGGGAGATTCCCTGCTGGCCAAGCCCCGGCACGAGCCGCTGGTCCTGCTGGCGGCGATCGCCGCGCGGACCCGCCGGGTCGAGCTGGGCACGGCGGTGTTGCTGCCGATGCTGCGCAACCCGACGGTGCTGGCCCACCAGGTGGCGACGCTCGACCAGATCGCCGAGGGTCGCCTGATCCTGGGCGTGGGCACGGCCCGCGATGTGCCGCGCATCCGCGTCGAGTTCGAGGCCGCCGGCGTACCCTTCGAGAAACGCATCGGCCGGATGCTGGAACAGTTGCGCCTGTGCCGTGCCTTCTGGCGGGGCGAGCCGGTCGACTGGGACGGTCTCTGGCGGGTCGAGGCCGGCGAACTGGCGCCTGTGCCGCACCGGCCGGGCGGGCCGCCGGTATGGGGCGGCGGTTCGGTGCCCGGCGCGCTGCGCCGGGCCGGGCGTCATTTCGAAGGCTGGTTTCCCTCCGGGCCGCCCGATGCGGCCACCTGGCGCCAGGGCTGGCAGACGGTCCGCGCCGAGGCCGAGGCCGCGGGCCGGGATCCCGCGGACCTGACGGGCGCGAGTTACCTGACCCTGGTGCTGGACGAGGACCGGGCCCGGGGCGAGCAGCGGCTGAATGCCTATCTCGAGGGATATTACGGCCAGCCCGCCGACGTGATTCGCGGCCAGCAGGGCTGTTTCGCGGGCCCGCCGGAGGAGGGCGTGGCCTGGCTTCGCGGCTATGTCGAGGCGGGTGTCCGCCACCTGATCGTCCGCTTCACCGGCGAGCACGAGCGAAACATCGAGCTGCTGGCGGGTCTGCGCGGGCAGATCACCGCCTGAGGCCCGCCGGGATCGCCGTCGCACCCGGGACCCGGGCGACGGTTCCGGCGCGCCGCGGTCCCGGCCGGGCGCTTCCGGCCGACCGGGAATCCCTCTACTCTCCTCGCCGGTCCGAGATCGGCAGCGGGGAAGAGCGACTGCGATGTCGCGCATGACAGCATTGCTGCGCCAGTTCCTGACCCGCCCGGCGGAGGCGGAGAACGATGTCTATCGCTACTTCGTTCTCTCCAACCTGCTGTACCTGCTGTACGGCGTCCTCCATTTCAGCCTGATTCCGCTGTTCGCGCTGATCGGTGTCGTCGAGCTCGCGCTGGTCAATGTCGGCAGCACGCTGGTCTATGTCGTTCTGCTCCGGCTCAACCAGAAGGGCCACTACCTGCCCGCGATCCTGCTGTTCTCGGCCGAAGTCTGGCTGCATGCCTTCCTCGCCAGTTTCTACATCGGCGATGTCGGCATGCACCTGGCGATCATCTTCAACCTGCTGCTGGCATCGTTCCTGCCCCGCCGGTACGGCGTCCGGGTGCCGCTGACGATCGTTGTCGGTCTCGGCTTCGTGATCGTGGTCTACCTGCTGCAGATGCATGAGCCGGTCCACCGGCTCGACAGCCGCCTGATCCTGGCCCTGTCGATGGCGGTTGCCGTGCTCGCGGCGGTGATCAGCATCTATGTCGGCTACTTCTTCGAGCAGGTGAACGTCCAGGCCGAGGCCGAGATGGTGGAGAAGGAGCGCATCCTCAACACCACGCTGCAGAACATGGGCCAGGGTCTGACCATGTTCGACGAGAACTGGAACCTGATCACCTTCAACGACCGCTACCGGGTGCATTTCGACCTGCCCGAGGACATCTTCACCGGCGGTCCGCGGACCTTCGACGACATTGTCGGCGCGACAATGCGCCAAGACTACGGCGAGGACTGGCAGGACCGCCTGCAGGTGGTGCGCGATCCCACGCGGATGACCAGCATCTGGCGGCGCGAGTTCGTACGCCCTTCCGGGCGGGCGATCGACCTGCTGAGCATTCCGATACCCGGCGGCGGTTTCGTCGTCACCAGCACCGACGTCACCGAGAAATGGGACGTCGAGCGGGCGCTGCGCGAGAGCGAGGCGCTGTATGAAAGCGTGACCGCGAACCTGCCGGGCGTGGTCTACCAGCGGGTGCGCCGGAGCGACGGCAGCATCGAGTATCCCTTCGTCTCGCAGCCGATCGAGCAGTATTACGGGGTCAGCGCCGACGATTTCATGGCCGATCCCAGTCTGGAACTGCAACGGCTGCATCCCGAGGATGTCGGCCTGTTCCAGCAGACGCTCGACCAGTCGGCCACGGAGGAGACCGGCTGGCGCCTGGACTACCGGATCATCGACGAGAACGGCGACGTGCGCTGGATGCGCAGCAGCTCCAACGTCCGGCGCACCGACGGGGGCGACGTCGTCTGGGACGGCGTCCTGCTCGACATCACCGAGTGGAAGCTTGCCGAGCAGGCGCTGCAGCGCCAGCAGCAGATCACCCAGCGGGTGATGGGATCGATGGACCAGGGCATCCAGATGATCGACGCCCGTGGCAATACCGTGCTCTACAACGACCGCTTCATGACCCTGCTGGAACTGCCGCGGGACTTCCTCGAAGCCCAGCCGGGACACGACGAGATGGTGTCCTTCCAGCTCGAGCGCGGCGAGTTCGACAATCTGACGCCGCACGAGAAGGCGAACATCGACGCCCTCGACCTGCGGATCCGCAACAGCGCCTCCGAATCCTTCATCTACCAGCGGACCCGGCCGAACGGGACCGTGCTGGAGGTGCGCAACAATCCGCTGCCCGAGGGCGGCTGGGTGCGGGTCTTCACCGACGTCACCGAGCGCCGCCGAGCCGAGGAGGCCGTCGCCAAGGCGCGCGACGAGGCCGAGGCGGCCGCGCGCGCCAAGTCCACGTTCCTCGCGACCATGAGCTCCGCACGCCGATGAACGGTGTCATCGGCATGCTGGACATCCTCACGCGGACCCAGCTCGATCGCGACCAGCGGGAGATGGCGGACACGATCCGCGATTCCGCGTTCGCATTGCTGCGGATCATCGACGACATTCTCGACTTCTCGAAGATCGAGGCCGGCCACCTGGTGCTGGAGACGATTCCGGTCTCGGTCAGCGATGTCGTCGAGACCGTCGCCGAGACCCTGGGCGCCAGCGCCCGCGAGAAGGGCCTGTCGATGCCGGTGTTCGTCGATCCGACCCTGCCGCAGCGGGTGATGGCGGACCCGGTGCGCTTGCGTCAGATTCTGTTCAACATCGTCGGCAACGCGGTGAAATTCACCCATTACGGCCAGATCGCGATCCGCGCCGGCCGCCGCCCGGCGCAGAACGGACATGGCGAGGAACTCGAGATCAGCGTCCGCGATACCGGGATCGGCATCGCGGCGGAGAAGATCGAAAGCCTGTTCGACGCGTTCATCCAGTCCGAAGCCTCGACCACCCGTCGTTTCGGCGGCACCGGCCTCGGCCTGTCGATCAGCGCCAACCTGGTCGAGATGATGGACGGCGTGATCGATGTCGAGAGCGAACTCGACCGCGGTTCGACCTTCACCGTCCGTCTGCCCCTGATCGAGGCGGAAGACGTCGCGGACCGGCCCGACCGGAACTTCGAGGGGATGCGGGTCCTCGTCGTCGCCAACAACCCCGACATGCAGGCGAATCTCGCCGCCTATCTGCGTCACTGGCAGGCCGAGGTGACGGTGACGGAGAAACTCGCGGCGGTCGAAGGCCTGGCGCTGGAGGCGGCGGAGGCGGACCGGCGGTTCGACGTGATCGTTCTCGGCGCGGGCTGGAGCGAGGAAGAGCGCGAGGATCTCTGCCACGCGCTGCGCGCCCGGCCGTCGCTGGTCCCGCTGCGCTTCGTGCTGGGTACCCTGGAGCGCCGGCGCGACGGGGTTACCCGACAGAACGACACCGTCGAGTTCTCCGTGCATCCGATGCGCCGGGCGAGCTTTCTTACCGCAGTGGCCGTGGCGGCGGGACGCGAGAGCCCGGAAGTGCCCAACATCATCGTTTCGCAGCTCCAGGCCGAACTCGATGTGCCGTCGATTTCGCAGGCCCGCGAGCGCGGCCAGCTCATCCTCGTGGCCGAGGACAACCAGACCAACCAGCTCGTGCTGCTGCGCCAGCTCAACCGGCTCGGCCTGACTGCCGTGATCGCGGACGACGGCGCCGCGGCGCTGGACATGTGGCGCGGCGAAAGCTTCGCCCTGCTGCTGACCGACTGCCACATGCCGGAGATGGACGGTTTCGAGCTGACCGAGGCGATCCGCGGGCACGAGCACGAGCAGGGCGGGCGGCGATTGCCGATCATCGCGGTGACCGCGAACGCGCTGCAGGGCGAGGCGGAACGCTGCCTGAATGCCGGCATGGACGACTATCTGGCGAAACCGGTGGAACTCGACGGACTGCGGCAGGTGCTCTCGCGCTGGATGGAACTGCCCCAGGTCGAGGTGGAAACGCCGAGCGTGCTGAGCACCGAGGGGGTCGCGGGCGATACCCGCTTCGCCATCGACCGCCCCGGCCTCGCCCGGCTGATCCAGTCCGACGATCCCGAATTCCTGCAGCAAATGCTGGAGCTGTACTGGAACAGCGTGCGCGAGACGCCCGAACAGTTGCGCGCCTTCGTCACCCAGCGCGATGCCCCGCGGCTGAAGGAGACGGCGCATCGCGCCAAGGGGGCCTCGGCCTCCGCCATGACCACCAAGCTGACCAGCCTGCTGCAGCGGCTGGAGGATGCCGCCGGTTCGGAAAACTGGTCGCTGGTCGAGAGCCTGCTGCCGGTGGTCGACGAGGCCTTCATCGCGGTGGAGCGGGAAATCCACCGGGACTGACGCTGCGTTTCGCCGTCCCGGGCGGCCGTCAACCCGTGCCGCGGTCGCTGTTCCAGTCGAACAGCTCGCCGCCCGGCATCGGCCGGGCGATCAGGTAGCCTTGGGCGATGTCGCAGCCCAGCGCGGCGACGAGGTCCCAGTCCTCCTGGTTTTCCACGCCTTCGGCGACGATCTTCATGTCGAGCTTGCGGGCGAGATCGATGCTCGATTCCAGGATCGAGCGGGCCGTCGGATCGGCGCCGGCGCCGGTGACGAAGGCCTGGTCGATCTTCAGTTCGCTGAAGGGCAGGCGACGCAACTGGTGCAGGCTGGAATAGCCGGTGCCGAAATCGTCGATCGCGAGCTGGAACTTCTTCAGCCGCAGCCGGGTGGCGATGTCGAGCATGGTCTTGGGATCGTCGGAGATGTGGCTCTCGGTGATCTCCAGCACCACCCGCGAGGGCGAGATCCGTGCCGCCTCGACCTGGGCGACCAGCCGTTCGGGCAGATCGAGGCGCTGCAGGGAACGCACGGAAAGGTTGCAGGCCAGATCGATGGCGAGGCCCTTCTCGTCCCATTGCCGGCCGAGGGCGATCAGACTGGAGACCACCTTGTCGGTGAGCGCGTCGATCAGGCCGTGCTGCTCGGCGAGCGGGATGAACAGGGCCGGCCCGATCAGGCCGTGCTCGGGATGGCGCCAGCGCGACAGCGCCTCGACACCTTCCAGTCCGCCGTCGGAGAGCCGCACCTTGGGCTGCACGAAGACCTCGAACTCGTCCTCGGCCAGCGCGCGCTCGACGTCCTCGACCCCGACGGAGGCCTGCGCCCGTTCCTGGCGCTGGCGCGGCTTGCGGCCCGCGATCTCCAGCACCGTCCTGATCTGGTCCGCCGCGACGGGCTTCGACAGGCTGCCCAGCACCTGCAGGCCGTATTCGGACGCCAGGCTGTGCGCCGCCTTCAGCACGTCGGCATCCTCGCTGCTGACGAGGACGACCTGCGCCTCGGGCTGGAACCGCGAGAGATCGCGCAGGATCTCGATCCCGTCCCGGCCGGGCATCTGCAGGTCGCAGAAGATGATGTCGAACGGCCGGCTGCGGTCGCTCAGCAGCGCCAGCGCCTCGTGTCCGTCGGCGGCCTCGCGGATCTGCTTCACGCCGGCCTGGGTCAGCATGAAGGCGATCGTCTTGCGCACGAACGGCTGATCGTCGACGACCAGCACCCGCATGCGGGTCACGCTCGTCGCCCCATCCTCGTTTCCGGTGGAATCAGCGTCCAAGAGACTGCCTTCGGACTGGAATGTTCCTACGCCGGCCAACGCTACCACAGGCATGCCGTGAATAACCAAGGGCTGCTTTCATGCCGGGACGGTCTGTCGCGTCGCGAGCGCCGCCGCCGGTGCGTCGGGCACGCGCGCACCGCCGCAGATCCTGCCGCCCTTCACGATCAGCTCGAGCCGCTCCGGTTGCTGCAGCAGCCGCACGTCGGCCAGCGGGTCGCCGTCGACCAGCAGCAGGTCGGCGCGCCAGCCCTCGCGCAGGCGGCCGGTCTCGTTGGCCATCATGGCGCCGCCGACCCGGGTCGCGGCCTGCAGCGCCGCCTCCGCCGAGAACCCGAAATACTGCATGAAGTGCTCGATATCCCGGGCGTTGCGGCCATGCGGGTTGGAGGCGAAGCCGTAATCGCCGCCGATGGCGATGGGCACGCCCCGCCGGTGCATCTCGCGATGGCTGCGGGCGCTGGCCTCGATCAGCCGGTCGATTCCGCGCGCGCGTGCCCGTTCGGGGGAATGGCCGAAGGCCGCGGCCTCGTGCAGCAGGCCGTGCATGTGGCCGATCGCCGGCGCGCAGAAGATCCGGTCGCGGGCGCATTCCAGCAGGTCGAGGGCTTCCTCGTCGGCATAATCGCAGTGATAGATTACGTCGACGCCGCAGCGCACCGCGCGTTTCACGGACTCCGCGGCGCGGGCATGCGCGGAGACCTTCTTGCCCATTTCATGTGCGGTCTCTACGGCGATCCGGACCTCTTCCTCCTTCATCACCGTCAGTTCGGCATCCTCGACGTCGAGGCCGGAGATGTTGAGCTTGATGTTGTCGACACCCTCCCGCGCGCACAGGCGGACCGCCCTGACCAGGGCGTCGGGGCCGTCGGCCACCAGGCCGAAGCTCTCGCGCGCCATGTGCAGCAGGTTGGCGTCGCCCAGGCCGCCGGTGACCGTGATTTCCGGACTGGCGGCGCGCAACCGGGGACCGGGAATGCGGCCAGCCTCGATCTCGTTGCGGATCACCACGTCCAGCCGGATCTTGGCGCTGGCCGCGCCATAGGCGCCGGTGAACCCGGCCGCCAGTATCTTCGCGGCATTGTGCATCGTCGCCAGCGTGTGCTCTTCCGGAGGGATCGTTCCCAGTTCGGCGCCGGAAACGATGTCGGTGAAGGAGAGATGCGAATGCCCGTCCACCATGCCCGGCATCAGCGTTCCGCCGCCGCCGTCGATCTCCAGGGCTCCGGCGGCGCCGGTGACGGGGCTCGCGGCCGGCGCGATGGCGGCGATCCGGCCGCCCGCGACGAGCAGTTCGCCGGGATAGGGCGGCGTGCCGTCGGCGCTCCAGATCCGCACGTTCCGAAACAGCATTGCGTCCATGAAGTCCTCCTCGCGAACCATCTCGGGCGGACCGGTTGCCGCCGGCATTCCGCCATGCCGGGATGCAGGAGCGTGCGATACCGGGCGCCACTTATCCAGATCAAGAGTTTCTCTCGCCGTTTCCTTCAAGATGTTGAATCCGGACAGGTGTTGTCTCGACAAGGTCGTGCCCGGTTGCAGGTTTGTCGTTCCGGCATCTTGTGTGACGATGTGGTTACACCGTCGTTCAAGAATGAATACTGGTCAGTTTTTCGTTGACGTGCGGGAAGGGGAAGAGCATAAAATCGCGCCATCGGACTTCGACGACCGGCCTGGACCGCGCTGACTCTCGCACGATCTGCACGACCTTCCCGGACTTCGCTGCGCTGACACCCCGCGAACAAGGATGTCGCGGGTTTGGATAAACTGGATCTCTCCGGAAAGGATCGCGAGAAGATGGCTACTGGAACTGTGAAATGGTTTAACGATCAGAAGGGCTACGGCTTCATCCAGCCCGATGGCGGCGGCAAGGATGCCTTCGTTCACATCACCGCCGTGCAGCGCTCGGGACTGACGGGCCTGACCGAAGGCCAGCGGATCAACTACGATCTCGAGGTTGGCCGGAACGGCAAGGAAGCCGCCGAGAACCTGAAGCCGGCCGACTGATCCGTCGAACCGACTTCGCCTGACGAGGAAGGGCCCGCGCCGGAAACGGCGCGGGCCCTTTCGCGTTCGGGCGGCGGATGCCGGCGGCGAGCGGCGGGCATCCGGTGTGCTCAGGACCCGTGTTGCGGTTCGACGCGGCGCACGGCCTCGAACAGCTTGTCCGGATCGAGCACCGGCAGAGAGCACAGGCCGTTGGCGCAGGCGAAGGCGGCGGCCTGTTCCAGTTCGGGATAGGTGACGTCGGGATTGGGCAGGGGGCCTTCGCGCCGGTCCCACCAGTCGATCCGCAGGTAGCGGGTGGGATAGCGGCGGGCCCGGTCGAACAGGGCCTGGGCGGCCGGATCGCCGCGACGGCCGACGATGGTGATGTGCGCCGGCTCGAAGCGGGCCTCGCGCTCGGCCAGTTGCAGGCCGGGCAGGAAGATCTCGTATTCGGCATAGGCGATCAGGTGGGCGAGCCCGTGCTCGTTCATCCGCCGGAACAGCGGATCGCCGCTGTAGCGCCACAGCAGGTTGAAGAAGCGGGTGGCGGCGACGTTCTCCTCCAGTTGCTTGACCGGATTTTTCAGGGCGCCGCGGGCGTCTTCCGCCGGCTTCTTGGCCATGAAACCGGCCGGCTCGGCGGCGAACTGTCGGGCGATGTAGCGCCCGCTGGCCTCGGCCCGGCGCAGCCAGTCGCGGGCGCCGGTCGTGCGGTAGAGCGCCAGGAAGGCTTCGGCCATTGCCAGGTTGTCGGCAAGGTAGGACTGGGCCTCGTCCGCTTCGCCATGACCGAACCCGCCTGCGGCGGTCTGCCGGTTGGCGATCACCCAGGACGCCGCGCGGACGGCCTGGTCGAGATAGCGCGCTTCGCCCGTGGCGTCGGCCAGGTGGGCGAGCGCCTGGATCACCCAGCCGTTCTCGCGGGCGTAGATCGCCGTGTCGATGCGTGGCCGGCCCAGCTTCTCGCGTTCCGCCGCAGCCAGGATAAAGAACTGCTTGCCGTCGACCTCGCGCGACAGGTCGGCGTCCTGGCTGGTATAGAAGGCGCCCTCGTCGGACATCATCTGCGCTTCCAGCCAGCGGTGCACGTCCCGGGCCGCCGCCAGCCAGCGCTGCTCGCCGCTTTGCAGATAGGCCAGGCTGTAGACCCGGATCGCGGCGAGTTGGATGTTCATGATCTTCTCGAAATGCGGGGAGAGCCAGTCGAGCTGATCGGAATACTGGTACATGCCGCCCCATTCGGGATCGATCAGGTGGCGGGCGTTGGCGAGCGTCTTGCGCCAGATCCCGGCGTGCCGGTCCTGGCCGTGCCGGCCGTTTTCCAGCGCCCATTCGAGGGCGTCGGCCTGGATGAAGCGGTGGATCCGCCCGAAGCCGCCGTTCTCGTCGTCATAGAGCTCGAAGTAGAGGCGCCGCAGGACAGCCCGGGCGTCCTCGTCCAGCTGCACCACGTCGGGATCGCCCTCGGGCGTCGCGGACAGGTTGGGCAGCGCCGAAGGATCCTCGATGACGATGCGCAGCAGTTCCAGGAAGGTGTCGGGATCGACATAGCCACGGCGCACCAGGATCTCGTTGCCGTCGCCATCGAACATCACGGTGGCCGGCCAGCCGAAACGTTCGTAGCGGTAGGAGAGTTCCGGGTTGGAATCCTGGTCCACCAGCACCGGAATGAACTTCTCCGCGATCGCCGCGCGCACCCGCGGGTCGGCATAGGTCGTCTCGTCCATCACGTGGCACCAGTGGCACCAGGCCGCGTGCAGATTGAGAATGATGTAGCGCTGCTCGTCCAGGGCCCGCTCGAAGGTGGCGTTGCCCCAGGGCTGCCAGGCCAGGGCATCGGCGGGATTTGCCGCCCGGGCCGGCGCCGCCCAGAGCGAGAACAGCAGGAAGGCGGCGAGCAGACGGCGCATGGGAACCTCGCGGGTCGCGGTGTCGATCATGACCATACATACGCGCGCGACCGCTCCGGGGGTTCCGCTCTCACGATCATTTGAGCGCGTTTGTACAACGCCGCCGCCTAGGCTCTCGCCCATGCTGCGCGTCCTTCCCTGGCTTTCGGTCGCTCTGGTGCTGCTCACCGTGGCCCCGGCGCGGGCCTGTCTCTACGACCTGCGCCTGCTCGATCCCGGCGCCGAACGGATCGAGATCGCCTTCGACTGCCCCGCGACCACCCCGCTCTCCTTCGCCTTCACCTACGAGGAGACCTATCGCCATCTCGAGCTGTTGCGCGATGTCGACGATGCCCGGGTGACGGTCCGGGACGGGGAGTTCGTGCTGGCTCCGCGCGAGGGCCGGGTCCGCGGCCGCTATGGCCTGGCGTTGCACGCGCTGGCCGACGCGATGGGCGACAACGATACCGCGCGCCGTCACGGCGCGTCGGTGCTGGCGCCGGCGGCAAGCTGGCTGCTGCGCCCGGGCGGCGAGGACACCGAGCTGGCGATCGCGGTCGCGGCGCCGGCGGGTGGAGAGTTCGTGACCGGCATGCCCTTCCGCGACGGCCGCTACCGGATCCGCTCGCACGTCGTGCAATGGGCCGGCTACTCGGCCTTCGGCCGTCTCGGGGTCCGCGAAATCGCCTTGCCGGGACCGCCGGTGGCGGCGGACTCGGCCGGCGATGCCGGCGACGCGGTGCTGCGGGTGGCGCTGCTCGACGGCCCGTTCGCGGTCACGCCGGCCGTGCTGTTCGACTGGGTCGCCGATTCCGCCCGCATCCATGCCGAGTACTGGGGCGGCTTTCCGTTGCGGGAGGCCGCCGCTTTCCTGCTGCCGACGCCCGGCCGCGACGATCTCGTCTTCGGCCGGCAGATGGGGATCGGCGGGGGCTCGCTGATCACCCTCGTGGGTTCCCGGGCCGACCGCGACCGGCTCTACGGCGGCTGGCACCTGATCCACGAGCTCAACCATCTCGGTCATCCGATGATCGCCGGCCGCCACGGCTGGCTGATGGAGGGCATCGCCACCTATACCGAGCCGGTGCTGCGGGCGCGCGCCGGCTGGAACACGCGCGAGCAGCTCTGGGACGAGTTCGTGCGGGCGATGCCGCGCGGGGTCTACGGTCTCGCCGGGGTCGGGCTGGCGCGCGCCGGTTCCCGCTATGCCTACTGGGGCGGCGCGCTGTTCATGCTGCTCGCCGACATCGACCTGCGCCGGCGCAGCGGCGGCCGGCTGGGCCTTGAGGACTGTCTGCAGGGCGTGGTTGCGGCCGGCGGTGCGTCGACCAGCTACTGGAGTCTGGATCGCTATGTCGCCGCCTGCGATGCCGCCACGGGGATCGATACCTTCGCCCGCCTGCGCGCGCTCTATGTCGACGGCACCGACGACGTCGACCTCGAGGCGATCTGGCGCGATCTCGGGGTGCGCCGGGACGGCGGGCGGATCCGTTTCGACGATGCCGCGCCGCTGGCGGCGATCCGCCGGGCGATCGAGAGCGGCCGGAAGATTCCGCTCACCCAGTAGACCTCGCCGCGTCCGGTTGCGCGGAATCGCGCTCTCAGACTTCCCGGGCGCCGTAATACAGACTGACGGCGTGCTGCGCCTCGGCGAAGAACAGCCAGCGCTCCAGCGCAATCCCGAGGCCGAGCGTGACCACCGCCAGCACCGCCCAGGGGCCGGCGACGAGCGCGCCGAACGAGATCTGCATCGCCAGCAGCGCGACGGTCAGCAGCAGGCCGCACAGCAGGCTCATGCGCCGCAGCCGGGCGGCGTGCTTGCGGCCGATGCGGAACCCCATCTCCCGCAGCAGGTAATTGTCGGTCTCGTGCGGCGGGTCGAGCGGTCGCACCGCGCCGCGGCCCAGCAGGCCGGTGGCGCTGGCCGCGCTAGCCACCGGCGCGGCGGTGACGAAACCGGCCCAGTAGGCCAGCTTGAGCATGAAGGCGAGCGCGGTGGCGATCAGTGCGAGCACGCTCCAGTGCAAAGCGGCCTGCCCGAACAGCGCGGTGATCGCGTTCAGCAGCACCGCGCCGCTGGCCAGCGCCATCAGCAGATAGGCGGGCGTGACGTGCGGGCGATGCCAGCGCGGCACGGCTTTCAGCGAGGCATAGATCTGGCCGGTGCAGAACACGGTGAGCGCAGAGCCCAGCGCGGCCAGCAGGGCCCAGCTTCCCCAGATCCGTTCCTCGACGATCCAGCCATAGGCCAGGGCCAGCGCGGGCGCATAGGTCGCCACGGCGGCCACGCCCTCGCGCGAGAGCCAGGACGAACGCCATTGGCTCAATGCCCGCCAGGCCCGCTCGGGATGTCCCAGATGGAAGGTCGAGGACAGCAGGCCGGCGCTGATCAGGACCAGGGCGGTTCCCAGCACGGCGAAGCCGAGGCCGCGTTCGGGCGGCAGCAGGCCGGCCCAGGCGGCCGTGCCGGCCAGGGCCAGCAGACCGTATCCGGCGCCCGACATGGTGGTGAAGAAGATGACGGAAGCGGCGGGATGCATCGGAGCCTCGCGTCCCTCAGCCCGACAGCAGCCGGTCGACCCAGCCGAGCAGGCCGCCGGGCGACTCGGCGTCGGGCAGTGCCCGGTCCGGCGCGCGCGGGTTTTCCCGCGGCGGCAGGTAGCGGTTGACGGGCCGGGTCTCCATTTCCGGCATCAGGGCGACGCCGTCGCGCGCCGCCACGAGAAGCGAGACCTCGGAATCCGGATCGGCCAGGTCGCCGAAATGCCGCGCCTTGGCCGGACAGGTGGCGACACAGGCCGGCACCCGTTCCTCTTCCGGCAGGGTCTCGTTGTAGATCCGGTCGACGCAGAGCGTGCATTTCTTCATCACGCCCGAGACATAGTCGTACTCGCGGGCGCCGTAGGGGCAGGCCCAGGAGCACAGCTTGCAGCCGATGCACAGATCCTCGGCCACCAGCACGATGCCGTCGTCGGCGCGTTTGAACGAGGCGCCGGTCGGACAGACCGTGACGCAGGGGGCGTCCTCGCAATGCAGGCAGGAACGCGGGAAGTTCACCGTGCGTCCGGCCAGCAGGTCGCTGCCTTCGGTCTCGTAGGAGTGCACCCGGTTCAGCCAGGTGCCCATCGGGTCGGCGCCATAGGCCTGCCGGTCGCTGAGCGGCGCGCCGTCGCCGCCGGTATTCCACTGCTTGCAGTTCACCGCGCAGGCATGACAGCCGACGCAGGTGTCGAGATCGATGACAAGCCCCAGCTTGCGGGGCGATGGCGCGGCGGGCAGCGAGGTCATGGCCGTCGGCCCGAATAGCTCACCACCTCCGGCGGCGCCTCGAGGCCGGGCAGGCGGGGGAGCACCGGCAGATCGGGGTGGCTGCGTGCCTCGCCCGGCGCCTCGGCCTTCTCCAGCCTGACCCTGAGGTCGTACCAGGCGGCCTGGCCCGTGACCGGGTCGGCATTGGGATATTTCTGGCCCTCCGCGTTCGCCGGCAGCAACTCGTCGATCAGGTGGTTCAGCAGGAATCCGCGCGTGCCTTCCGGCGCGTCGGGATCGAGGTTCCAGGCCCCGCGGCGCTTGCCGATCGCGTTCCAGGTCCACAACGTGCTCTCGTTGACGCCGTCCATCAGCCGGACCTGGGCGCGGATGCGGCCGTGCCGGCTCTCGAGCCAGACCCAGTCGTCGTCCCCGATCCCCCGCGCGGCCGCGAGCGCGCGGGAGAGATAGAGCTTGTTGGCGGTGTGGATCTGCCGCAGCCAGGCGTTCTGTGAACCCCAGGCGTGATACATCGCCATCGGCCGCTGCGTGATGGCGTGCAGGGGGAAGTCCTCGCCCGCGCCTTCGTCCTCGAACGGCGGGTACCAGAAGGGCAGGGGGTCGAAATAGCGCTCGATGCGCGCGCGGTGCCGGGCCGGCGGCTGCACCGGGCCGTGGCCCCGGGCGGCGAGACGAAAGCGCTGCAGCGGCTCGCTCCAAATCTGCAGCACGATGCGTTCCGGGGCATCGATGAATCCCATGCCCGCCGCATAGTCGAGATAGGTCGCGTTCGAGTGCTTGAAGTAGCGGGCCTCGGCCGGCAGTTCGTCCTTCCAGAAGCAGCCGTTCTCGACATAGCGCTGCAGCTGCTCGGGATTGACCGGGCCGCTGCCCTGAAGGCTGCCGTCCTCGCCGCGCCAGCCGGCGAGCATGCCGAATCCCGGCTTGCGCTCATGGTTGACGAGATAGTCCGGATAGCCGCCGGGATAGCGCGGGCTGCCGTCTTCCGCCGTCAGGCCGGGCAGGCCCAGCCGGGCCCCCAGGTCGATCAGGACATCCTGGAACGGCCGCACGTCGCGGTCGGGGGCCAGCACCGGCTGGCGGATCGAATCAGCCGGCCCGTCGGCATCGCAGATCGGGCGGTCGAACAGCGAGACGCAGTCCCAGCGCTCCAGGTAGGTCGTGTCGGGCAGGACAAGGTCGGCATAGCTCACCATCTCGGACGCGTAGGCGTCGACATAGATGATACGGGGGATCCGGTATTCGCCGCTCTCGGGGTCCCGGTCGGTCAGCATCTCGATGGTGCCGGACTTGAGCTCCTCCGAGATCAGGCGCATGGTGAGGATCGGCGTCACCACGATCAGCACCAGCCAGTAGAAGAAGCTGTCGAAGAACAGCTG
>JBGTSP010000021.1:0-29473 GCA_041940205.1 Alphaproteobacteria bacterium | reverse complement strand
GGCTGGTCGGCGAGTCGGGGTGCGGCAAGACCACGACCGGTCGCTGCATCCTGCAGCTCGAAACCCCGACCAGCGGGCGCATCACCTATGACGGCGTCGACCTGAGCACGGCCAGCGGCCGCGACCTCCAGCAGTACCGGCAGAAGGTCCAGGTGATCTTCCAGGACCCGTATTCGTCGCTGAACCCGCGGATGAAGATCGAGAGCATCATCGGCGAGCCGATGCGGGTGCACGGGATCATCAAGGATCCGCAGAAGCGGCACGAGCGGGTGCTGGAACTGCTGCAGCTCTGCGGCCTCAACCCGCGATTCGCCGACCGCTTCCCGCACGAGATGTCGGGCGGCCAGCGGCAGCGCGTCGGCATCGCCCGGGCGCTGTCGGTCAACCCGGAATTCATCGTCTGCGACGAGGCGGTCTCCGCGCTGGACGTGTCGATCCAGGCCCAGGTGATCAACCTGCTGGAAGACCTGCGCGAGAAGCTCGGCCTGACCTACCTGTTCATCTCGCACGACCTTTCGGTGGTGCGCCATCTCTGCCACCGGGTGGCGGTGATGTATCTGGGCCACATGGTCGAACTGGCCGAGACCGACGAGCTGTTCGACAACCCGATGCACCCCTACACGCGGGCGCTGCTCGATGCGGTGCCGGTGCCCGACCCGGTGGTCGAGCGCGCGCGCGAGCACCGGATCGTCAAGGGCGAGGTGCCGAGCCCGGTGAATCCGCCGTCGGGCTGCGTCTTTCATCCCCGCTGTTCCATGGCGGTCGCGGGCTGCTCGCAGCAGAAACCGGCCTTCCGCGAGGTCAGGCCGGGACACTGGGTGGCTTGCACGGAAGTCTGAGATCGTCGGATGATCCATCCGGCAGAATGAAGCCCGGCGTAATCGGGCCGATACGGGCGGGGGGCGTTCGTCTCCGCGACCTAGACAGGGAAGAAGGAGGAAACCCCATGAAAGGTCTGACCAGGAAACTGGCTACGACGGCCGCACTGGGCGCCGGCATGATGCTGGCGCTCGGATCGGTCGGCGAAGCCGCCGAACCGAAGAAGGGCGGCATTCTCGAGTTCGTCGTCGGCTCGCGCATTCCGAGCTACGACGGGCACAAGGAAGGCACGTTCGGCATGATCCATCCGATCCGGCCGTTCTATTCGACGCTGATCCGGATCAATCCGGACAATCCCGCGTCGACGACCGACTTCGTCTGCGATCTCTGCGTCGGCGACGTGCCGGCGCCGACCGACGACGGCAAGACCTACACCTTCAAGATCCGCGAAGGCGTCAAGTTCCACGACGGTCAGTCGCTGTCGTCGGCCGACGTGGCGGCGACCTACGAGCGCCTGCGCAATCCGCCCGAAGGCATCACCAGCCTGCGCAAGGCCTACTTCTCGATGATCGAATCCGTCACCGCGCCGGATCCGACCACCGTGGTCTTCAAGCTGAAATATGCCTCGAACGCCTTCATTCCGGCGATCGCGATGCCGTTCAACTTCGTCTACTCGGTCGAGGACATGAAGAAGGACGGCGGCCACTGGGTCGAGAAGAACATCAACGGCACCGGCGCCTTCATCTTCGAGGAGCATCAGCCCGGCGCCTTCGTGAAGGGCAAGCGCAACCCGAACTTCCATCATGAAGGCCGGCCCTATCTGGACGGCTTCCGGGCGCTCGCCGCACCGAAGATGTCGACCCGCCTGAACGCCATTCGCGGCGGCCGGGCGCTGGCCGAGTTCCGCGGCTTCCCGCCGAAGGCGGTGGCCGACCTGAAGAAGGCGCTGGGTGACAACCTGGTGACGCACGAGGGTCCGTGGAACTGCACGCTGGGCGTGACCTTCAACCAGAAGCGCGAGGCGATGTCCGACAAGCGGGTGCGCCGGGCGCTGTCCATGGCGATCGACCGCTGGGGCGGCTCGAAGTACCTCTCGCAGATCGCCATCGTGAAGACCGTGGGCGGCATCGTCTTCCCCGGCCATCCGCTGGCCGCGACGGAAGAGGAACTGGCCCAGATCCCGGGTTACGGCAAGGACGTGGAAGCCAACCGCGCCGAGGCCCGGCGGCTGTTGAAGGAAGCGGGTCACGAGAACCTGACCTTCAAGTTCATCAACCGCGGCGTCGACCAGCCCTACAAGGTCGTCGGCACCTGGCTGGTGGACCAGTGGAAGCGCGTCGGCGCCAACGCCAATCAGGTGGTCGAGCCCTCCACGCCGTTCTTCAACAACCAGCGCAAGGAAAAGGACTTCGACGCCTCGATCGACTTCAACTGCCAGGCGGTGGTGAATCCGATCCTGGATACGTCCAAGTTCATCTCTTCGGCCCGGGCCTCGAACAACTACGGCCAGGTCGACGATCCGAAGGCGGACGCGCTGTATGACGCCATGGTCGCCGAAAGCGATCCGGCCAAGCAGCGGGCCGCCATGCGCGCCTACGAGATGCATGTGCTCGGCGAGGAGGCCCACTGGGCGATGACGCTCTGGTGGAACCGGATCAACGCGCATCATGCGAAGATGAAGGGCTGGAAGACGTCGCCCAGCCATTACCTCAACCAGACGCTCGAGAACATCTGGCTCGACGGCTGACCTGAGGCAGACCTGAGGCTGGCCCGTCGGCCCGGTTTCCGGGCCGGCGGGCGGGCTTCGAGGAGCTGACAATGTACAAATACACGATCAAGCGTGTCCTGCTGATGATCCCGACGCTGGTGGGCGGCGCGATCCTCGTTTTCTTCATGATGCGCCTGGTCCCCGGCGACGTCTGCCTGCTCCGCCTCGGCGGCGAGGGCGGGCTTGTCACCGATGCGGAACTGGCGCGCTGCCAGGCCGATTTTGGCCTCGACCAGCCGCTGTTCGTGCAGTTCCTGGAGTTCCTGAAGGGACTCGTGCTCTTTGATTTCGGCGAGAGCATGTGGACCGGACGCGCGATCACCTACGAGGTCGGCCTGCGTTTCCAGCTCACGCTGCAGCTCGCGATCATGGCGACGCTGGTCTCCATCATCATCGCCATTCCGCTGGGCGTGCTCTCGGCGGTGAAACAGAACAGCTGGATCGACTACGGCATCCGCGTGTTCTCCATCGCCGGCATCGCCATCCCCTCGTTCTGGCTGGGCATCGTCATCATCATCGGCATGCTGATCATCACCCAGTGGTGGTCGGGCATCCCGTGGATTCCGCCGATCGACTACAAGCCGATCTGGGAGGATCCGGCCTACAACATGACCCAGCTCATCTGGCCGGCGCTGGCCACGGGGTACCGCTATTCGGCGGTGGCCACCCGCATGACCCGCTCGGCCATGCTGGAAGTGCTGCGCGAGGACTATGTCCGCACCGCGCGCACCAAGGGCCTGATCGAGAAACTGATCATCACCCGCCATGCGCTGAAGAACGCCATGCTGCCGGTGGTCACGATCATCGGCATCGAGTTCGCCTTCCTGATCGGCGGACTGGTCGTGACCGAGCAGGTGTTCAACCTGAACGGCATCGGCAAGCTGCTGATCGACAGCGTGCAGCAGCACGACTACACCATGACCCAGGCCCTGGTGATGCTGATCGTGATGATCTTCGTGCTGACCAACTTCGTGATCGACCTGGCCTATGCCTGGTTCGATCCGCGAATCCGCTACAGTTAGGAGGCCGCCATGACCGCGGTAACCGACGGACCCCAGGGCTCGGCCCCGATCGAGGCGGGATACAAGCGCGCCACGGTTGCGGACCGGGTGTTCCGCTTCATCCGCAAGCAGCCGATCGGCGCCGCAGGCGCCGCGGTCGTGGTGCTGATGGTGTTCGCGGCGGTCTTCGCCGACGTTCTGACCGCCTACGATCCGGTCGAGAACTCGTTCGAGCACATGTTCACGCCGCCCAACCTGGAATTTCCCCTGGGCACCGACGAATTCGGCCGGGACATCCTGACCCGGATCATCTACGGCGCGCGTACGGCGCTGCTGATCGGCCTGACCTCGGCCTTTTTCGGCGCCACCATCGGTCTCGTCCTCGGCGTCACCAGCGCCTTCATCGGCGGCAAGTTCGACCTGCTGTTCCAGCGCTTCATGGACGTCTTCATGGCCTTCCCGTCGATCATCATGGCGCTGGCCATCGTTTCGGTGCTGGGAACGGAGATGCATTTCGTGATCCTGGCGATCACCGTGCCGATGATTCCGAACTGCGCCCGGGTGGTACGTTCCAGCGCGCTGGCGATCCGCGAGATTCCCTATGTCGACGCGGCCCGCGCGCTCGGCTTCTCGAAGACCCGGATCATCCTGCGGCACATCGCGCCCAACGTGATGGCGCCCTACCTGATCATGCTCACCGCCTTTGTCGGCCAGGGCATCCTCTCCGAGGCCTCGCTCTCCTATCTCGGCCTCGGTGTGCAGGATCCGACGCCGGCCTGGGGCCTGATGCTGCGCGGCGCGGCCGAGGAATTCGCTGAGACCGCGCCCTGGGCGGCGATCTTCCCGGGCATCGCGATCTCGCTCGCCGTGTTCGGCTTCAACCTGTTCGGCGACGCCCTGCGCGACGAACTCGACCCGCGCCTGCGCCGGGAATAGCGGAACGGTTTATTTCGACGCGCGCGGGTTCCGGTCCAGGCCGGCCAGCGCGTCGTCGAGCACGGCCGGCAGCCGGTCTATCCGCCGGCGCGCCTGCGCCAGGTTTCCGGCAAGGCAGGCCTGTTCGCCAAGGCGGCATTGCTCGGAAAGCGTATCCAGGCCCAGCGACAGCGCGCCGCCCTTGAGGCTGTGCAGCGCCCGATGAATGTCCTGCGGATCGCCGCGTTCCAGGGCTTCCTCGATCAGGCGAAGCGCCTGGCGCGAGAACTGGTGGAAGTCCCGGATCAGGCCGGCAACGAAATCCGCCCCGTGCTCGCGGCGAAGCTGGTCGAGCAGGTTCGTCCCGTTCGCGATCGCCACCGCCGCCGGGCGGCCGGGATCGTCCGGCCGGGGCCGGACACGCATCGCCCGCTCCAGCGCATCGGGATCGATCGGCTTGGTGATCACGGCGTTCATGCCGGCCGCCATGCAGTCGGCGATCTCCCGCTCGTTGGCCGCCGCGGTCACGCCGATGATCGCGACCTCGTGATCGGGGCCGTCCAGCGCCCGGATCTGCCGTGTCGCCTCCAGGCCGTCCATCACCGGCATGTGCCGGTCCATCAGGACCAGGTCGAAGCGGCCGGTCGCGAAACGTTCGAGGGCCTCGCCGCCATGGCCGGCGAGGTGAACGGCATGGCCCCGCTTTTCCAGCATCGCGACCGCGACCTCGCGGTTGGTCGGGTTGTCTTCCACCACCAGGATGTCGAGCCGCCCCGAAGGCGGACCGGCCGTCCGCGGCGCCGGATCGACCGCGGGCTCCGCGGCAAGCGAGTCCGCCGCGGCGATCGGGGCGGGGACCGACAGGGTGAACCGGCTGCCCTCGCCGGGCGCGCTGTCCAGCGTGAGCGTGCCGCCCATCAGCTCGGTCAGCCGGCGGCAGATCGCGAGGCCGAGCCCGGTGCCGCCATATTTCCGCGCGACGTCGACCGAACCCTGGGTGTAGGGCGAGAACAGCTTGGCCTGGACCTCCGCCGTCATGCCGGGACCGGTGTCGCTGACCACGAGTTCGAGGCGGACGCGGCCGGCATCCAGCGGCACGCTGGAGAGATGCGCGCGGACCTCGCCGGTTGCGGTGAACTTGATGGCGTTGCCGAGCAGGTTGAACAGGATCTGCCGCAACCTGTGGGGGTCGCCGAGCAGGGCCGGCGGCAGGTCGGGCGCGATCGTGTGCCGCAACCGCAGGCCCTTCTCGCGGGCCTGGGCCTCCATCAGCGCGAGGGTGTCGAGGAAGAAACGCCGCGGATCGAGGGGAATGGTCTCGATGTCGAGCCGACCCGCCTCCAGCTTGGAGATGTCGAGAAGGTCGTCGAGGATCGACAGCAGCGCCTCGCCGGAGCGGACGATGGTTTCGGCGTAGGCGCGCTGGCGCGGCGGCAGGTCCTCGTCGGCCAGCAGCCGCGCCATGCCGAGCACGCCGTTCATCGGCGTGCGCACCTCGTGGCTGATCACGGCGACGAATTCGCTCTTCGCCTCGGCCGCGGCCTCGGCCTGCTCCTTGGCTTCCTTCAGCGCCTCCTCGGCGCGCTTGCGGGTGGTGATGTCGGTATAGATGCTGACGAAGCCGCCGCCCTCGACCGGGCGCGTGTAGCATTCCAGCACCCGGCCCTCGATCGTGGTGCGCTCGAAATGCGTCGGCTCGGTATCGAAGGGCAGGGCGGTCATGGTCCGGCGCACCAGTTCCTCGGGATCGCCCTCGCCGAAATCGCCGCGCTGCGCGAGGTACAGGTTTTCGACCCGCACCGAGTCGCCGATCTTCAGCAGGCCTTCCGGCAGGCCCCAGAGATCGAGAAACTGGGAATTGAAGAGGATGTAGTGACGGTTCTTGTCGACATAGCGCACGCCGCCGGCAACGTTGTCGAGCACCACCCGCAACTGCGCCTCGCCCTCCTCCAGCCGGGCCTCGACCGCCTTCTGTTCGGTGATGTCGGCATGCAGGACGACCCGCCCGCCGTCGGGCACGCGGCCTTCGCGCGCCAGGTACCAGCGGCGGTCCACCGTGCGGAAGGCGAAGAAGCCGCCGGGACGCCGGCGCGCGGCGGCGCGACGCTTGCGAAAGTCGGCGGGGCTCTCCTCGCCCAGATCGATCCGCCCGCGGACGAGATCGATCCGGTCGAGGCTGCGCCGGGAAACGCCGGGCGCGGCTTCCGAAGCCTCGTAGCCGTAGATCGCGCGATAGCGGGCATTGCAGAACAGCAGGCGGTTCTCGCCGTCGAACACCGCCAGGGCGTCGGGAAAGGCCTCCAGCACGGCTTGCCCGGACAATGGAACGGGATCGCCCGCCCCGGAGTCGCGGGCCAGCAATTCCTCGATCAGCGCGTCTTTCGACAGCCGCTCGTAGACGCGCCGCCGCGCGTTCGGATCGGACACCGTGTTGTTTCCCCACCCCTGACGGAACACGATACTATCCCATGCACCGCTGGGTGGTGCCACCGGCCCGGTTTTCGCCGTGAGAATCCTTGCCGGGATGTGCGCGCGAACGCTGGTCGGCCCGCTGTCCGGGAGTCCCGGCCATCGGACAGGTGCGCGGCGCCCGCGACAGTGCCGCGCCGCCGCCACCGCGTGCTCCGGCGATGAGCGAACCGGTCTTCCGCAGGGCGCTGGCCGACTGCCTGACGGCCTCCTTCTGGATCGTCGGCGCGGGCATGATGGGCTTTGGCTCGATCGCGCGCGACGGCGGCTTCGATCTCGCCCAGGCCCTGGCCGCAACCGCCTTCATCTGGGGCCTGCCGGGACAGGTGGCGCTGGTCGACCTGCATGCCGCCGGCGCCGAGTTCGTCGCGGTCGTGCTGGCGAGTTCGCTCGCCAATGCGCGTTTCATGCCGATGAGCATGGCCGTGATGCCGGTGCTGCGCGCCGGCCGGCGCACGCCCCTTCATTTCTATGCCCTCGTGCACCTCGTTTCGGCCAATTCCTGGGTGATGCTGGCCCGTGTGCAGGACCGGCTCGATCCGCGCGCGCGGCAACGCTACCTGCTGCTGGTCGGCGGCATGCTGCTGGCGCTGGCCCTGGTGGCGACGGCCGCCGGCTATCTCGCCACGGCGGTATTGCCGGCGGCGCTGGGCCTCGGCCTGATCTATCTGGGCGTGTTGTTCTACGCCCTGGCGGTCGCCGACGTGCGGCTGCCGCTCTATGTCATGGCGCTGGCGGCGGGCGCGCCGCTGGGTGTCGCGGGCCATCTGCTCTCGCCCGACTGGGGCTTGCTGGCGGCCGGCCTGGCCGGGGGCACCCTGGCTTTCGCGGTGGATGCCTGGCGGCGGAGACGGCGGTCGTGAGCGGCGGCGAGGGGGCCGGCTGGGGGCTCGTGCTGGCCGCGATCGCCGCAACCTATCTCTGGCGCTTTCTCGGCGTGGCGCTGACCCGGCATATCGATCCCGAAGGCGCCGCCTTCCGCTGGGTCAGCGCGGTGGCCTACGCCATGCTGGCCGGACTGGTCGCCCGCCTGTTGCTGCTGCCTTCGGGCGCGCTTGCCGAAACCGCGCTGTGGATCCGGCTCGCGGCGACCGCGATCGCCTTCGCCGCGTTCTTCCTCGCCGGCCGCAATCTGCCGCTCGGACTGGCCGCCGGTGTCGGCACCTTCATGCTTCTGGCCGCCCTGCCGCATTGAGCGCTACCTGCCGCTCGGCGATTCCGATGCCTGCCGAAACCTTCTAAGGTCGCCCCCGGGAAGAGGAGGGACGCATGGATCCGCTGCAGGAAGCGCCGCTGGGCACGACGGAACTGAAGGTAACCCGGCTGGGTTTCGGTGGCGGCACCTTGGGCGATCCGAACGAGGTCACGTCCGACCACCAGGCCGAGCTGACCGTCGAGGGCGCCTTCGCCGCGGGCGTGCGCTATTTCGATACCTCGCCCTGGTACGGCAACGGCAAGAGCGAGCACCGGGTCGGGCGGGTGCTGCGACGCAAGAAGCGCGACGAATTCCGGCTGTCGACCAAGGTCGGCCGGGTCTATTTCCGGCCCGGAGATCCCGTCACCTTCCGCCAGGAGCGCTGGCGCGGCGGTTTCGATTTCGACCTGCGCTTCGATTACACAAGGGACGGCGTGCTGCGCTCCTACGAGCAGAGCCTGTTGCGGCTCGGCATGACGCAGGTCGACGCGCTGCTGATCCACGATCTCGACCCCCGTCACCAAAAGGGCGAGGAGGGGGTGGCCCGCGGACTGGAGCAACTGGACACGGGTGGCGGCTATGCGGCGCTGGCCGAGATGAAGGCCCGCGGCGAGATCGCGGCGATCGGCGCCGGGGTCAACCATACCGGGATGATCCCGCGCTTTCTCGAGCGGTTCGAGATCGACTTCTTCCTCGTCGCCATGCCGCACACGCTGACCGACCAGGAGATGCTGCACGACGAGCTGCCGCTGTGCCTCGAACGCAAGGCCTCGATCGTGATCGGCGCGCCCTTCGCCTCGGGCATCCTCGCCACCGGGCCGCGCGAGGGCGCGCTCTACCGCTACCAGCCGGCGCCGCGCGAGGTGCTGGAACGGGTCGGGCGGATGCAGGCGGTCTGCGAACGTCACGGCGTGCCGCTGGCCGCCGCCGCGCTGCAGTTTCCCTTCGGCCATGCGGCCGTGGCGAGCATCATTCCCGGACCGAACTCGCCCGAGCAGTTCCGCCAGATCGCGGCGTGGATGCGGGTCGCTATTCCGGCCGACCTGTGGGCGGAGTTGAAGGCCGAAGGCCTGCTCGATCCCGAAGCACCGGTGCCGGCCTGAGGGCCGGCGGAAGGCGATTCCTTATTCGGCGGCCTGGGCCGTGCCGGCGTCGCTGGGCGGGAAGCCGTAGAGCCGTACCGCGTTGTCGCACAGCACCTTGCGCCTGATCCGCTCGTCCAGCCCGGTCATCTCGCGCTCGATGAAATCCTGGCTGTCGGGCCAGACGCCGTCGGGATGCGGGAAGTCCGACCCCCACATGACATTGTCCTCGCCCAGCACGTCGAGCAGGCGGACGCCGATCGGATCGCTCTGGTAGGTGGCGAAGCACTGCCGCTTCCAGTAGTCGGACGGCTTCATGGTGAGCTTCAGGTCCCGGAACTGGTCCTCCCATTCCAGGTCCATGTGCTCCAGAACGTAGGGAATCCAGCCGATGCCGGCCTCGCCGATGACCAGGCGGATCTGCGGGAACTCCTCCAGCACGCCGCCGTAGATCGCCTCCATCAGCTTGTCCGCCATCTTCAGCTGGAAGCCGGTGATGAAGGTGGCGAAGGCGGCGCGCTGCTCGATCGGCGCAAGGTCGTCGACCTCCGGCGGCCTGCCGCCGATGGTGTGCACGTGCACCGGCAGGCCGGCCGCGTTGGCCGCCTCCCAGAGCGGCCGCCAGTGGCCGTGATAGAGCGGTTTCATGTCCAGCGTGTTGGCGATCTCGATGCCGCGCACGCCGCCGCGCGCCGCCACCCGTTCGATCTCCGCCACCGCGGCCATGATGTCGTGGTTGGGAATGCAGGCGATGCCCGCGAAACGGTCGGGATGGGTATCGCAGAAGTCGGCCAGCCAGGCATTGTAGATCCGCATCACTTCCGTGGCGGCCTCGTCGTCGTTCAGCCGGTTGGCGGCGCCGAGGATGCCGTAGAGCACCTCGCCGCGGATGCCGTCGAGATCCTGGTCCTTCAGCCGCAGGTCCGGTTCGGTCAGCCGGCGGATGCCCTTCCTGCCGTCCTCGTACAGTCCCTGCTCGGCCATGCGGTCGGAGCGGTGGATCTGTCCGGGGACATATTCCCGGCCGGCCGAGCCCATGCCGTTGACCAGGCCGAAATAGGCGCCCGAGCGCGAGACCCAGACGTCCCGGCCCTGCTCGTCCTTGTCGACAAAGGGCATGCGCTCCTTCAGCGCCGCCGGGGCCTCGTCGGTGAACAGGGTGGGCGGCAGCCAGATCAGGTCGATGTGGCAGTCCGCGGAAATCACATCCTTCGCCATCGCGTCCTCCTCGGTTTTCTCGTTCCTTGCCAGTGCGTCAGTCGGCCATGCGGGCGAGCCGTTCCAGGATGGCCTCGCCCATGCCCGCGGTATCGACCGCCCTGCCGTTGGGGCTGCGGATATCGGCCGTGCGCACGCCGTCGCCCAGGGTCCGGCGCACGGCGCCTTCGAGCAGGTCGGCCGCGTCGGGGGCGTCCAGCGAATGCCGCAGCGCCAGGGCCACGCTGAGAATGGCGCCGACCGGATTGGCGATGCCGCGGCCGGCGATGTCCGGGGCGGAGCCGTGCACCGGTTCGTAGAGCGCCCGCCGGCGGCCGTCCGCGCCGGGCGCGCTCAGCGAGGCCGAGGGCAGCATGCCGAGCGAGCCGGAAATCGCCCCGCCGATGTCGGAGAGAATGTCGCCGAACATGTTGTCGGCCAGCATGGTGTCGAACTGCCCGGGATCGCGGGCGAGCTGCATGGCGCAATTGTCGACCAGGATGTGGTCCAGCGCGATGTCGGGATATTCTTCCGTGCCGATGCGGCTGACCACCCTGCGCCAGAGCTGGCCGGTTTCCATCACGTTCGACTTGTCCACGCTGGTCAACCGGCCGCGCCTTGTGCGCGCGAGGTCGAAGGCCGCGCGGGCGATGCGTTCGATCTCGTCGGTGTCGTAGACGTTGGTGTTGACCGCGCGTTCGCGCCCGTCCTCCAGGGTCTCGATCCCACGGGGCTGCCCGAAATAGGCGCCGCCGTTCAGCTCCCGGATCAGCAGCACGTCGCAGTTCTCGATCACGGCGCGTTTCAGCGGCACCGCGTCGGCGAGCTCGGGATAGCCGATGATCGGCCGCAGGTTGGCGAAAGTCTGCATCTCGCGGCGGATGCGCAGCAGGCTGCCGGCGCGACGGGCCTCCGCCGGAACGGCGTCGAGTTCGGGCCCGCCGGTGGCGCCGAACAGCACGGCGTCGACCTGCAGGCAGTCGGCCAGGGTTTCCTCTGCGAGTACCGCGCCGTGGGCCGCGTAGGCCGCGGCTCCGTAAGGCGCCTCGGCGAGCGCGAGATCGAGCCCGCGCGATTCCGCGAACCATTCGAGCACCCGGCGGGCCTGCGCCGTGACCTCCGGTCCGACGCCGTCGCCCGGCAGTATCAGGATCGTCCTCGACATGCCGTCCTCCCGGGAAAATTCTAAGCGGCGTTAGAAACCGGCGCCAGTTCGCCGGCGCGATCGTTGCAAACGCAAGGGCCGGCGGCGAGGGGGATCAGTCGGCGGCCGCGTCCGATTCCAGGTCGTCCTCGTCCTGCTCGGCGGCCGCCGCCTCGGCCCGCTTGCGTTCGAGATAGCCCTTGATGTCGCCATAGGCCTCGGGGAAATCGAACAGGTCGAAATCGGTCATGCCGGGCGGTCTGCAGGGACGCACCGCGACGCGCTCGCCCTCGAAGTCGAGACGCACGAGGCCGACGGCCTTCTCGCCCAGGCGCTTCTGCATGGCGTCGGGCATGACGAAGGCGCTGGAGGGCGCCCAGACATGGTCGACGCCGTTCAGCCGGAAGTGCCGGCGCTGGTGCACATGACCGTTGGCGACCAGTTTCAGGTTGCCGCCGGAGAGGCCCGCGTCCAGCCGCCGCCGGCCGGTCTCGGTGAGGATCCGGCGCACCGCGCCGGGGCCGCCCGGGCGCGTCTGGAACGGCGGCTTGTGCAGGAACAGGGCGAGCGGCCGCCCGCCGGCCCGGGACACGGCATCGCGCAGGAAATCGACCTGGTCGCTCCAGTCCGCGAGGTCCGAGCACAGCCACTGCGCGTCCAGGCCGGCGAGCAGCCAGTCGCCGCGCTCCTCGATCCAGATCGCGTCGCCGAAGATCGCCTGCCAGCGGGCCCTTCGCTCGGCATCGATCGGCTGGCGCAGCCGGCGGCCGGGCTCGACCGGGTTGTCGCCGATATCGTGATTGCCGGGAACGGCCCGCCACGGGACCGCGAGCTCGTCGTGCCGGGCGCGCGCGAAGCGCAGGTCCTCTTCCTCGTCGGCGCCGTTCAGGCTGGCATCGCCGAGCTGGATCACCAGGTCCGGGGCGAGCTGCCGGCTGGCGGCGACGACCGGCGCCCAGTTGTCGTTGAAGAACGGGCGGCGGGGGCTCAGGTGACTATCGGAAACCAGGAGCAGCGAGAAGCGCGACATCGCCGGAGCATAGCGCAGGGCGATGAGGGAACCAGTGCGGCGGGGCTCCCGGCGCGATAGACTGGCCGAAACAGGGAGGGATGAAGATGGGGGCGATCGCGTTCGACGTGCCCGAGGAGATCCGCGCCGTGCGCGACGGCCTGCTCGGATTTCTCGACCGGGAAGTGATCGGCAGGCATGCCGCGAAGGCGGATCTGCTGGGCGACCCGCGCCGCAGGTTCGCCGAGGACGGGCGGTTGAGCGAGGACGCCTGGGCCGAGGTCGTGGCGGTGCGCCGGGCGGCGGCCGAGGCGGGCTACTTCAACCTGGCGGTGCCGGAGGAAATGGACGGCGCCGGCCTCGGCACGCTCGCCTACTATGTCTGCTGGGAGGCGGCCTTCCGCCATTGCGGGCCGCTCAACTGGCTGGCCGTGTTCGCCATCAGCCACTGGGCCTTCGGGCCCTCGGCGGTACTGCGCGACCTGACGGACGAGGCCCGCGAGCGGGTGCTGGCGCCGATGATGCGGGGCGAGCAGTCGATGTGTTTCGGGCTTTCCGAGCCGGGCGCCGGCTCGGACGCCTCGATGATCACGACGAAGGCGGTGGCCGACGGCGACGGTTGGCGGCTGAGCGGGCGGAAGATCTGGACCACCAACTCGCCGCACGCGGACTATTGCATCGTCTTCGCGGTCACCGATGCCGAGGCCCGTCCGCGCGGCATCTCCGCCTTTCTGGTGCCCACCGACAGCGCGGGCTTCGAGGTCGAGAGCATCATCCGCATGCAGGGATCGATCGGCGGCGACGAGGCGCAACTGCTGCTCGAGGACGTCCGCGTGGAACCCTGGCAACTCGTCGGCCGGCGCGACGACGGCTTCCGCACGGCGCTGCTCGGGGTCTCGCTCGGGCGGGTCTACAACGCCGCGCGCGCCGTCGGACTGGCGCGCTGGGCCTGCGAGCAGGCCTGGTCCTATGCCGCCACGCGCACCGCCTTCGGCCAGCCGATCGCCGCCTACCAGGGCGTCACCTTTCCGCTGGCGGAATCGGCCATGGAACTGCACGGCGCGCACCTGATGGGCCTGAACGCGGCCAGCCTGCTCGATCGCGGCGAGCGGGCGGTGAAGGAACTCTCGATGGCCAAGGCCTACTCGGTGGAGGTCGGCGCGCGGGCCATCGACCGGGCGATCCAGACCCATGGCGCGATGGGCTTCACCAACGAGATGGGGCTCTACGAGGCCTACAACATCGTCCGCCTGGTCAATGTCGCCGACGGCACCAACGAGATCCTGCGCCGGACCATCGCCCAGCGCATGCTGAAGGGCGACCTGGAGCTGTGAAGCGGCCGCGCGGGGCGTGCCGTCAGGTCGTCGCGTCCTTGAGCAGCTTTTCGATCCCCGCCAGCAGCACGCACAGGCAGACGCACCCGGTCATGTCGTCCAGCGCCTCCAGCGCCGGGAAGGAGGGAGCGAGGCGCAGGTTGCGGTCGCGCGGATCCCGCCCGTAGGGGAAGGTGGCGCCGGCCGGGACCAGGGTCAGGCCGGCCTGTCCGGCCAGTTCGACCACCCGGGCGGCGCAGCCGTCGATGGTGTCGAGCGAGATGAAATAGCCGCCCTTCGGCCGGGTCCATTCAGCGAGCCCGGTGCCGCCCAGCGCGGCCTCCAGGATCGCGTCGACCCGTTCGAACTTCGGTGCCAGCAGGGCCCGGTGGCGCTGCATCAGGGCCTCGATGCCGGCCTGATCCTGCAGCAACTGGACATGGCGTAGCTGGTTGATCTTGTCCGGGCCGATGCTGCGGCGGAACAGCCGTTCGAGCAGCCAGGCGACGTTGGCGGGAGAGGACGCGAACAGCGCCAGGCCGGCGCCGGCATAGGTCATCTTCGAGGTCGAGCCGAACACGAAGGCGCGGTCGGGATGGCCGGCCGCCGCCGTCAGTTCGAGGATGTTGGCGATGCGTTCGCCTTCCGGGCCCAGGTGGTGCTCGCCATAGGCGTTGTCCCAGAACAGCCGGAAGTCCGGCGCCGCGGCGGGCATCCGGGCCAGCCGCTCGATCACCGTCCGGCTGTAGGTCTCGCCGGTCGGGTTGGAATATTTCGGCACGCACCACATGCCCTTCACGGCCGGGTCGGCGAGCGCGGCCTCGACCTCGTCGAGATCCGGACCCTCGCCGGTCAGCGCGATCGGGCGCATGTCGATTCCGTGTTCCTCGCAGATCGCGAAGTGCCGGTCGTAGCCCGGCGCCGGGCAGAGAAAGACTGGCCGCTCTTCGCGCCAGGGTCTCTCGCCGCCGGGCACGCCCTTCAGCAGGGCGAAGACGATGCAGTCGTACATCAGCTCCAGCGAGGAGTTGTTGCCGACCACGATCTGCTCGGCCGGTGCGCCCATCATCGTGGAGAACAGCGCGCGGGCCTCGGCCAGGCCCTGCAGGTTGCCGTAGTTGCGGGCGTCGCTGCCGTCCGCCAGCCGCCAGTTGATCCGGCCCGGCAGGTCCAGCAGGGCATCCGACAGGTCGAGCTGTTCGGGCGCCGGCTTGCCGCGGGTCATGTCCAGTTTCATCCCGCGTCTGGCGAAGGCCGCATGGGCGTCGCGGACGCGCGTGCGCAGCGCCTCGAGGGCGGCGCGGTCGAGTTCGGCCAGCGGGCGATCGCCGGCGAGACGGGCGGTGGCGTTCATGGCGTCGTTCCTCGTGGAAGGCGCGGGCGGTATAGGAGCGCGCGGAGACGTCCGCAAGGCCGCTTGCCATGCGCCGGCGGCATGGCTCGCCTTCGGCCCGGCGGCTGGCCAGCCCCGGCCACGAGGGTCACAGTGGCGGTTTCCCGTTCCCGCCGGCGGCGCCCGCGTCCCGGCCCGGAAAACGCGATACGAGGTCCCGCTTGCCGCCCCGTCACCTGCGCGCCCACCTGCTGCTGCTGCTCGCCTCCGGCCTGATCGCCACGTCCTTTCCCGTCGGCGCGGCGATCACCCACGGGCTCGACAGCCTGGTGCTGACCCTGCTGCGCTTCGCGCTGGCCGCCCTCCTGTTCGGTCCGGTCGTCGCCTGGCGCTTCGGCCTGCCGCTGCCCGGCTGGCGCGACCTCGCCCGCTACGCCACGGTGAGCGCCGCCCTGGTGGGTTTCTTCTGGGGCATGTTCGAGGCGCTGCGGACCAGTTCGGCGCTGAACACGGGCACGATCTTCACTCTCACGCCGGTGGTCGCGGCGATCGTCTCCGCCGTCCTGCTTGGCGAGCGGCTGGGCCGGGTGGCGCTGGCCGCGCTGGCGCTGGCCATGGCGGGGGCGGTCTGGGTGATCTTCCGGGGCGACCTCGCCGCCGCGCTGGCCCTCGAGCTGGGCCGGGGCGACCTGATCATGCTGGCCGCCACCGTCTCGATGGGCATCTACGGCCCGCTGGTGAAGCTGCTGCACCGGGGCGAGCCGATGGCGCGGATGACCTTCTGGATCATGGTCACCGGCGCCGGATGGCTGCTGGTCCTGTCGGCGGGACGGCTTGGCAGCGTCGACTGGGCTTCGGTACCGCTCCCGGTTTATGCCGGCATCGTCTACCTGGCGATCTTCACCACGCTCATCACCTTCTTCGTCTTCCAGTGGGCGACCACCGTGGTCGGGCCGACCCGGGTGATGAGCTACATCTTCCTCAATCCCGCGCTGGTGCTGCTGCTCGGTCTCGCCCTGGGCGACGCCCTGCCGCCGGCGCTGACCTGGCCCGGCCTGGCGCTGAGCCTGGCGGCGACCTTCGTGCTGCAGCGTTCTCCGGACAGGTCGGGCTGACCGTCAGAGGGCCTAGTGGCTGCCCGCGTGCGCCTTCAGCATGGTGTCGATGGCGCGCTCCAGGTGGCGCACGGTGTTGCAGACCCGGGCCATCTGGCAGAACGGCCGGTAGCGGTGCATCTCGGAATCGCCGGTGCCCCAGAAGCTCTCCGGCTCGGGGTTGAGCCAGATCACCCGGCCGGCGTGGTCGTGCAGCTTGCGCATGATGTCGAGCCGGGGGTCGGTGTTGTTGGAGCGACCGTCGCCCATGATGATCACGGCGGTGTGCCGGTCCAGTTTCGGCAGCCACAGGCTCTCGAAGTCGGCCAGCGCCTGGCCGTAATCGGTGGAGCGGAAGCCGATCTCCTCGAGGATGCGCGGGATCGCCTCGTCCACCCCCAGTTCGTCCAGCGTCGCCGTGACGTCGACCAGGTTGGAGGAAAAGGCGAAGGCGCGCACGTCCGAGATCACGTCGTTCAGGTTGTAGAGGAACATCAGCAGGAAGCGCGCGACCGCGGCGACCGAGCGGGAGACGTCGCAGATCACCACCACCCGCGGCCGGTTCACCTTGCGGTACTTCCAGTGCACCTGGAAGGGCACGCCGTCGGTGGCCAGGCTGGAGCGGATGGTCTTGCGGGTGTTCAGCACGCCGCGCCGGGCGACGCGGCGGCGGCGGGCGTAGCGGGTGGCGAGCTTCTTCGCCATGCGCCGGACCAGCCGCTGCATGTGCTTGTAGTCGCGCTGGTCGAGGCTGCCCAGGCGGGCGGTCTCCAGGATCTCCTCGCGCAGTTCGTTCGAGGCATTGGCGGCGAAGGTTATGCGCTGGCGCTCGACGAAATCGCCGGCGGCCTGCAGCAGGAAGCGCCGGCCGCGCTCCAGCGCGTCGGCGCGCGCCTCGTCGCCGTTGCGGCGCAGCTCCGCGATCATGCGCTCCAGGTCGCGCAGGCCGATCTCGTCCAGCATGCGCCGGGCGAAGAAGCCGCGCTGGCTGACATAGCGGGCGTTCGAGGCGCCGACGGCATCGGCGGCGCGCTGCATCTCGGCCTGCAGTTGCGCCATGTCGCGACTTTCGAGCATCTGCGCCAGCCCCGGCGCGTCGCCCTCGCCCGGCGCGGCCTCGCCGTCGGCCTCCGTGGCGTCGGCCGCGTCCGCCGGGGCCTCGCCGTCACCAGTCTCGCCATCCGCGCTCTCGCCGTCCCCGGCCGGACCGGGACCGAAGTCGGCGTCGCTCGCCAGCGCCTCGCGGGCGAAGAACAGGTCGAAACAGTCCTCGAAGCGACGCTTTTCCTCCTCGCTCTTGGCGCAGATCAGGGCGAGCGAGTCCTTCAGCATCTGCCGGTCGTCGAAGCCGATCAGCGCCGCGGCCTGGTGGGCCTCGATGGATTCGGCCACCGAGACCCGGACCTCGGCGCCGCGCAGCGCCCGGACGAATTCGTCAATCACCGCCCGGGCTCCAGGATTCGCCCGACTTCACCGCCGTGCGGGTCATCGGCGCGATCTCGCCGGCGACGGCGGCGATGTCCTCCTCGAACTTCAGCAGCACGTTCAGCGTGTCGCGCACGGTCTGCGGCGCCAGCGTCTCGACATTGAGCAGGATCAGCGCCCGGGCCCAGTCCACCGTCTCGCTGACCGAGGGCAGCTTATTCAGGTCGTGTTCGCGAAGTTGCTGCACGAAGCTGACGAGCTGGCGCTTCAGGCTATCGGCGATGCCCGGCACCCGGACCTCGACGATGCGCTCCTCCAGCTTCTGGCCGGGCAGGGGCACGTAGAGATGCAGGCAGCGGCGCTTCAGGGCGTCGCCCATCTCGCGCATGTTGTTCGAGGTCAGGAAGACCAGCGGCGGCACCGTCGCCTTGATCGTGCCGATCTCCGGGATCGAGGCCTGGAAGTCGGAGAGGATCTCGAGCAGGAAGGCCTCGAATTCGTCGTCCGACTTGTCGACCTCGTCGATCAGCAGCACCGCGCCGGCTTCCTGCTGCAGCGCCTTCAGCAGCGGACGCGGCTCGAGGAAGCCCTCGGAATAGAACACGTCGCCGAAGCCGTGCAGCTTGGCGACGGCGTCGTCGATGCCCTTCGTGTCCTCGAGAAAGGCGCCCAGCCGCTCCTTCAGGATCTGGGTGTAGAGAAGCTGCTTGCCGTATTTCCACTCGTAAAGCGCCTTCGCCTCGTCGAGGCCTTCATAGCACTGCAGACGGATCAAGGGCTTGCCGACCATCTCGGCAGTCGAGCGCGCCAGCTCGGTCTTGCCGACGCCAGCGGTGCCTTCGACCAGGATCGGCTTGGTCAGGTGCTGGCCGAGATAGAGCGCGGTGGCGATCTGCGTCGAGGCGATGTAGCCGACGGAGGCGAGACCCTCGGTGATCTGTTCGACCGAGGCGAGGCGGTCGGCGACGGGTGAAGTCATCGGGCGGATCCTGACTGTTGAAGAACGTGTTCGGCGACCTTGCGCAGGCGGGCCTGACGGGCCTGGCGGGCGATCGAGAGCGACATCACGATATCCCTCGTGCGCGCGGCATAGAGCGGGTCGTCGGCCAGGCCGGTTTCCCCGGCAAGGGCGGCGACGCGTTCCTGGTGATCGGCAAGGCACTGGCGGAAGCCGGCGGAGAGCCGTTCGGCCTTCTGGCCGCCGTGCCGGCCGGCGACGACCTCGTCGACCATGGCGCCGGCGATCGCGGCCAGCGCCTCGGGCGCGGCGATCAGCCCGCCGAGACGTTCCAGCATTCCGGCCTCGGGCGCATCGCCCGTGGCCTCGATCAGCATGCGGGCCTGGTTGCGCATGGCGCCCACAAGCGGGGCGGCGCCGATCAGGTCCTCGGCCTGGCGGAAGGGAATCGAGATTTCCTCGAAGGCGCGTCCCTCGGTGCCCAGCAGGTTTTCCGCGCCGACCCGGCAGCGTTCCAGGCTCAGGCTGCAATGCGGCGCGGGACGGTGAAAGTCGAACATCAGGCCGGGCGTCATGGTCAGGCCCTCGGCCTCGCGCGGCACATAGAAGGCGCTGAACAGCCGGCGGCCGTTCTCCTCGCCGGTGATCGCCAGCACGCAGTAGCCCGTCGCCAGCGGGCCGTTGGTGATGTAGGTCTTCTCGCCGCTGATCAGCCAGTCATCGCCGTCGCGCTCGGCCCTGGTCTTCAGGTGCTTGGGATGGGCGCCGGCGCCGGGTTCGGAGATTGCCATCGCGATCGAGGCCCGGCCGGCCCGGAGTTCCGGGACCAGTGCCGCGCGCAGGCCGGGCTGCGCATGCGGCAGCAGGATGAAGCGGGCGAGCTTGAGGTGCACCAGCAGCGAGGCGGCGACGCCCTTGCATCCGCCGGCGTCGGCCAGGGTTTCGGCGGTCTCGGCGATGGTGCGGAAATCCTCGGGCGCGCCGGTCTGGGCGAGACCCAGCAGGCCCGCTTCCACCATCGCCCGCCACAGGTCCTCGGGGAAGCTCTCGGCCTGGTGCAGGCCGGGCCGGCTGGCGATCTCGCGGCGCGCGAAGTCGGCGATGTCGGTCATGACCTGCCTTTCGGAATGCCGGCCGTCCCGGCCGTCCGGGCGCGCAAGCCCGGCTCAGCCTTCGCCGTTGGCGATGGCCCAGCCCTGTTCCGCCCGCAGCCGGCAATGGTCGGCATAGGTGACGGCGGTGGGATTGGAGGAATTGCCGTCGATCCCGCGCTTGTAGACGCCCTGGATGATGGCGGCGACGCGGAACAGCGAATAGGCGATGTAGAAGTTCCAGTGCGGGATCTCGTCCCGCCCGGTCTTCTCGCAGTAGCGCGCGAGGAAGGCCCGTTCGTCGGGAATGCCGAGCGCGGCCCAGTCGGCCGAATGCAGGCTGGAGCCGCTGGAGGCGATGTCGGCGCGATAGCCCATGCAGCAATAGCCGAGGTCCGAGAGCGGGTTGCCCAGGGTCGAGAGTTCCCAGTCCAGGATCGCCACGATGCGCGGCTCGTCGGGATGGATGATGGCGTTCTCGATGCGGAAGTCGCCGTGCACCACGGCGGCGGCGGTCGCATCCTCGGCCGGGATGTTCTCCGGCAGCCAGGCCATCAGCCGGTCCATCGCCGGGATGTCGTCGGTCTTCGACGCCAGATACTGCTTCGACCAGCGGTGGATCTGCCGCGCGCAATAGTCGCCCTGCTTGCCGAAATCCGCGAGGCCGGCGGCCCGGTAGTCCACGCTGTGCATCGCGGCGAGCGTGTCGATGAAGGAATGGTAGAGCGCCGTGCGTTCGGCCGGCGCCATCTCCGGCAGCAGGACGTCGCGCAGGACCCGGCCCTGCACCTTCTCCATGACGTAGAATTCGGTGCCGGTGATGCTCTCGTCCTCGCACATCAGGTAGGTGCGCGGGGCGGCGAAGCCGGCCTCGTTGAGCGCGGTCATCACCCGGTATTCGCGCGCCACGTTGTGCGCCGAGGGCAGCAGCGTGCCCGGCGGCTTCTTGCGCAGCACGTATTCGCGGCCGCCGGCCTCCAGGAAATAGGTCGGATTGGACTGGCCGCCCTCGAACTGCCGCAGCGTCATCGGCCGCTCGAAGCCTTCCAGATGGTCCTCCAGGTAGGCCGCCAGCCGTTCCTCGTCGAGCCGGTGGACGTCGCGCACCGGGATGGTGACGTTCTCGCCGCCGCTCATCCCGCGATGGCCTCGATCTGCTTCCAGGCGAGCTCGGCCATCGGCTTCGCCCGTTCGCCCTGGGCCACCGCGTGCTCCGAGGCGGCGGTGCCGTCGATCGCCCGCTTGGCGATGCCCTGCAGGATCGAGGCGAGGCGGAACATGTTGTAGGCGAGGTAGAAGTCGATGTTGGGGATGTTCTCGCGACCGGTGCGCTCGCAGTACATCCGCACGTATTCGTCCTCGCCGGGGATCGACAGGGCGGCGAGATCGGCATCGCCGATGCCGCGGAAATGCCCGCCCTCCAGCCGCCAGGCCATCAGGTGGTAGGTGAAGTCGGCGAGCGGGTGGCCGAGCGTCGAGAGTTCCCAGTCCAGCACGCCCAGCACCCGGGGCTTGCGCGGATGGAAGATCATGTTGTCCATCCGGTAGTCGCCGTGCACCAGCGAAGTCTCGTCGGGGCCCGGAATGTTCTCCGGCAGCCAGTCGATCAGCCGGTCCATCTCCGGGATCTCCTGGGTCTGGGAGAGCCGGTAGCCCTTGGACCAGCGGTGGATCTGCCGCTCGATATACTGGCCTTCCTTGCCGAAGGAGCCGAGGCCGACCGCCTGGTGGTCGACCATGTGCAGGTCGGCGATCACCCGGTTCATCTCGCGATAGATCGCCGTGCGTTCGCCGGCGCTCTTCTCCGGCAGGGTCTGGTCCCAGTAGACCACGCCGTCGAGCCATTCCATCAGGTAGAAGGCGGTGCCGATGACCGCCTCGTCCTGGCACAGCAGGTAGGCGCGCGGCACGGGTACCGGCGTGTCCTGCAGCGCCGCGATCACCCGGTATTCCCGGTCGACGGCATGCGCCGAGGGCAGCAGCTCGCCCGGCGGCTTGCGCCGCAGCACGTAGGCGCGGTCGCCGGCGGTCACCTTGTAGGTCGGGTTGGACTGGCCGCCCTTGAACTGTTCGACCGTGATGTCGCCGTCGAAACTGCCGAGCTCGGCCTTCAGATAGTCCTGCAGCCGGCCCTCGTCGAACCGGTGCTGGTCGCGCACGTTCATGGTGCCGCTGAATTGGTCCTGGATATCGTCCACGGGCCGCCTGCCTCCTCCCAGGTCACGGTCGATCACGATCGCCGCCACTGTACACGAACCCGCGCGCCTGTGTTGCGCCGCACGGTCGCGGGGCGACGCGGGCCGGAAACGCGACGGCCCGGCGGTGTTCGCCGCCGGGCCGCGCACGGATCGGGCGTGCCGGACCGTTCAGGCGGCGACCGGCTTCTGGCCGATGACCCTGCGGTCCTTGTTGATCTCGCGGAGCATCTCGATGCCCTCGGCGGCGATGGTGTCGCCGACCATGAAATCGCCCTCGGCCTCGAGCCCCTTCATGTCGACCCAGGCGGCGTAGATCGGCGCGGTGCGCTCGGTGATGATGCCGGCGCCCAGCAGGGTCTTGACCAGGACGCGGAAGATGTTGGTGCCTTCCTTCAGTTCCTTCCTGCGGTCGGAATTGTCGTAGACCTCGCGCACCGCGTCGCGCACCCATTCCCAGTCCAGGCCCAGTTCGGCGTAGACCAGCCGGCGCTGGCGGATGTTCGAGAGGTTGAACAGCAGGGTCTCGAAACAGCGGGCGGCCCAGTCCTCGACCGTGTTGTGTTCCTCTTCGGACAGGTTGGCGATGGTCTTGTCGGCCCAGATCTTGCCGAAGCGGTGATGGAAGGCCTCGTCGGTCATGACGAGCTGGGTCAGGCGCTTGAGCAGGGGGTCGTTGGTGTTGGCGTGCAGGTTGGCGAAGGCGCCCATCGCCAGGCCCTCGACCAGCATCTGCATGCCGACCAGCTTCTTGTAGACCTGCGGCGAGAGCACCAGCTCGTTCAGCAGCTCGCCCAGCGCGTCGCCGACCGGATAGGGCGTGCCCCAGCGCTTCTGGATGTAGAGACCGTAGGCGGTGACGTGGCGGGCCTCCTCGCGGGCCTGGTTGGCGGCATATTCCTGCGCGCCGGGATCTTTCAGGATGTGGCACAGGCTGGCCGACAGCGACAGCGCGGCCTGCTCGCCGTGCAGGATGCCCGACAGGCCCCAGCGCTGGCCCTCGTTGACCAGCCGGACCTTCTGTTTCTCGTCCAGCCGGTCGGCCACCGCCGAACGCAGTTCCGGAATCCGCTCGGGCGGCATCAGGTAGTCGTTCTCGAGGTCGAAGGGGATGGAATAGTCGATATAGGCCGGATCGAGCGGGTCCCAGAAATGATCGTGGGTCGCCGAGATGATGCCGTCGAAGGCGTCCGAGCGCATGGCGTAGCGGGCCACGTCGATCATCGCCTGGAAATCGTCCCGGTCGACGGCGGCATAGGCCGGATCGTGGGTAAGCTGGTCAGCCATCTTGTCCTCCCGATGTCCAACCCATGGTAGTTAACGTTTACGTAAACGTCAATGAATGGACGGCTCAGTAATAGAGCGTCAGGCCCAGGAACAGGCGCCAGTTCTCGTCGTCCTCGTTGAACGGCCGCCGGGTCAGCGGGCGGGCCAGTTCGACCTCCAGGCGGGCATTGTCCAGCACGCCGCTGCGCAGCCCGACGCCGGTCGAGGCCAGGGAGAAGCGGGTCGGGCCGCTGCCGGGCGCCTCGGTCCAGACCGCGCCGCCGTCATAAAAGGCGTAGAAATGTCCCCAGTTGAAGCCGGGTTCCTCGATCTGGAGGTTGTGGCGGATCTCGAACAGGCCGGCGACGCCGTGCTCGCCGGACAGTTCCGAGGAATCGTAGCCCCGGCCGAAGCCGCCACCGCCGAGCCGGTATTCCTCGGCGGACAGCAGGTTGCGGAAGGCATACTGGCCGTTGGCGGCGACGCGGACAGACCAGAGGTCGTGCAGCGGCTGGAAGCGCGAGAGATAGGCCGAGATCTTGCGATAGTCGCTGCGACCGCCGGTGCGCGAGAGCTGGGTCGAATCCCGCGGCGAGGCCTCCATCAGGTCGAGCCCGCTGGATACCCAGATATTGCCCACGGTTTCGCCGTCCCAGCCGTCCTTCAGGTAGCCGCTGGTGCCCAGGCGCAGGGACCGGATCCGGTCGTCGAAGGTATTCTGGTTGCCGACATATTCCTCAGAGTTGCGCAGTTCCAGATTGGCATGCGCGAACCAGGAGGCATTGCGACCGCGCACCAGGGGATAGCGGGCCCAGGCGGCAAAGCGGTTCTCGGTGCTGTCGACATCGAAGGCCTTCAACGTATGGCCGGCGGCAATGTCGCTGTGCCAGCCGCCGAAGCCCAGGACCAGTCCGTCATCGCCGACGGCTTCCTCGAACTGCAGGTTGATGAAGCGCAGTTCATGGGTCTCGTTCGGCACCGTGGCGAGGCGCAGGTTGATGCTTTCCTCGCGGCCCATCCGGTTGTTGGCGGTGAGGTTGCCCGAGGCAATCCAGCGGCCGACGCTGCGCGTGCCCCGGTTGTCGGCGGCGATCCTGGTTGCATAGTCCTCGCGCTGGAGGGTGACGATCAGTTCGTGCGCACCGTCCTCGCCCACCGGCCGAAGGTTGGCGCCCACGGCGAGACCCGGCAGATCGTCGATCAGCGTGACATAGCGTTCGAGGACATCCCTCGTGAACGGGCGCGGCGCCTTGAGGCGTTCGGCATAGCCGGCGATCACCGGGGATTCCACCGGCCGGCCCTCGCGATCGCGCACTGTGACCGTCGAGACATAGCCCTCGATCACGTCGATATGCAGCCGTCCGAAGGCGAGGTCCTGCGGCCGGACGACGGCGCGGGCCAGGACGTAGCCATCGTCGTGGTAGCGACTGGCGATGATGTCGGCGAGGGCGGCGATCCGCGCCTCGTCGAGCGTGGTCGCCAGAAGCGGCTCGTAGAGCGGCACGAAGGTCGAGGCGGGATAGACCGTGACGCCGGCGATGGTCACGGCGGTGATCACGAAGGTCCGTTCGGCCACCGCTTCCGCCTGGCCCCGGTCTATGGCGGTTGCCGGCGCGTCGCCGCCGCGCTCCCTCTCGCGATCCTGATCGCGGAAGCGGTCGTCCAGTTGCTGCGGTTCGATCTGGCGACGTTGCTCGGTGTTCTGCGCATCGGCCTGCGGCGCGGCGAGCAGGATCGTTCCCGCCGCCAGGAGCAGCAGCATTGCCCGGATCGTCTGGCCCGCCTCTCCCATCTATCCCGCCATCAGACCGCTCGAATCTCCGTGCAACCCTACCGTCATTCGTCCTATACTGGACACGTCAACCATAACGCTTAGACAAAAATTAAGTGATCCAAGGGAATGTTGAGGGCATCGGACGGAATAGCCGCAGCGGAGCCGAAATATGCGCTCGTTACTTGCATTGTTCAGCATTCTTCTCTTTATTGGTGTAGGTGAGCAAGCTTTTGCTGAATCTGCCGACGACATAAGGGTGGCGGCTGCGGCTGCGGCTCCGGCGGCTGCCCAGGGCCGTCCGGCCCCCCGCCCGGCGGCGCGGCCCGCGCCGCAGACCGCACAGCTCGGCCGCGCGGCCGCGGGCTGGACCATCCGCAACCTGCGCGGCTCCATGCTGGTGTCCTCCTCCGGCGTTTCCGAGCGCCAGGCCACCGAGGGCATGCTGCTGACCAGGGGCATGCAGATCACCGCCGCGCCGGGCGCGAGCGCGACCCTCGTGCGCCTGGACGACCAGATTTCCGTCACGCCGGGCAGCGTTGTATCGATCGGCGAGACCCGTCCCGACGGTCTGGTGGTGAAGTTGCGCCAGCTCTTCGGCGCCCTGATGTTCAAGGTGAAATCGGATCCCTCCCGACATTTCGAGGTTACGACGCCCTATCTTGCCGCCGTCGTCAAGGGCACGACGTTCACGGTGAATGTCAGCGACGCCGGCGCCTCGGTGCATGTCACCGAGGGCGCCGTCCAGGTCGGGCAGGCGGATGGCGCCCGGACCGCGCTGGTGCGGCCGGGTCAGACCGCCGTGGTCGATTCCGACGAGGGCGGCGAGCTCAAGGTGCTCGAGCAGGACGGCCAGTTGCAGGAGGGCGATAGCCAGCAGGGCGAGCAGGACAACGCGGGCAACGAGGCCGAGCAGGAGGAAAGCGACAGCGAGACCGCGGCCAACGACGACGGCGGCAGTCCGGACGGCGGACCGGGTGAATCCGGCAGCACCGGGAACGGCGCCGCGACCAACGCGACCGTCGGCAACGCGACGGCGCAGGCGGCGATCGCGGCGAACAACGGCAACGCGGCCAACCGTTCGGCCGTCGCCCGGGGCGCGGTCCGGGGCAACAGCGCCGTGGCTCTCTCCGGCGGACAGGGCAACCAGGGCCGTGGAAACGCTCGCGGTCTCGTGCGCCAGCTCGGTCAGCGAACGATCGATTTCAGCGCGACGACGGGCGGGTTCGCGGGCAACGCGAACCAGGTCGACCTGCCCGGCCGCGGACAGGCCCGGGGCCGTCAGGCCGGCCAGGGCAACAGCCAGGCGAACCGCGCCCGCAATCGTCAGGCGACCGCGGCCGCGAACGTGACCGCAGCCGTCACCGGCGCGGGATCCGCGAGCGGCGCGTCAAGCACGGTCACGGCCGCGCTGGCCACGGGTCTGCAGTTCGGCAGCAGCGACGCCCCGGGCAACCGCAACGGCATCGCCGCTTCCCAGTCCGGGGCTTCCGTTGCCGCCGCCGCGTCCAGCGGGAACAACGGCAACGGCAACAGCGGGAACAGCGGGAACAACGGGAACAACGGGAACAGCGGCAACAACGGCAATAGCGGCAACAGCGGCAACAGCGGCAACAACGGCAACAACGGGAACAGCGGCAATAGCGGCAATAACGGGAACAGCGGCAACAGCGGCAACAGCGGCAACAGCGGCAACAGCGGCAACAGCGGCAACAGCGGCAACAGCGGCAACAGCGGCAACAGCGGGAACAACGGCAACAGCGGGAACAACGGGAACAACGGCAACAACGGCAATAACGGCAATAACGGGAATAACGGGAATAACGGCAACAACGGGAACAATGGTAATAACTAGGTTCCGGGAGCGGGGGGTGCGTATTGGGGTTGATCGGGCGGCTGCTGTCGAGGCGTAAGCTTGCCTCCATCGTCGTGGCCTGCCTCCTGGCCGGAACCGTTCAACTCGGCGGCGCCTTTTCCTCGGCGGACAACGAGATCCTCGACGGCTGGTATTCGCTGTTCTCCCGCCCCGCGTCGAACGATCTGCTGATCGTCGAGATCGACGAGCGCAGCCTCAAGCAGATCGATACCTGGCCCTGGTCGCGGGCCCTGTTCGCCCGGGTGGTCGACAACCTGCTTTCCGCCGGGGCCGAGGCCATCGCAATCGACATCGACTTCAGTTCCCGCTCGTCCATCGGCGGCGATCGCGAACTGGAGGCGGTCCTGAAACAGGGCGGCGACCGCGTCATCCTGCCGGTCTTCAGCCAGTTGCGCCGTTCCGGCGAGTTCGGCACCGGCGTTCTCGTCGATACCGGGCCGCTGGAACGCTTTGCCCGTCATGCCCGTCTCGCCTCGGTCAATTTCCAGCCCGACGACGACGGCCTCGTCCGCCTGGCCTTTCTCGGCCGACAATGGTCGGGCGCCTTCCTGCCGAGCCTTCCCTATGCCCTGCTGGGACCGAGGCCGCGGCAGCCGGCCGGCTTCCTCATCGATTACTCGATCGACCCCGGATCGATCGCCCGCATCTCCTTCGCCGATGTTCTCGAGGGTCGCCATCATCCGAGCCTCGTCGAGGGCCGTCGGGTCATCATCGGCGCCGTCGCGATCGAACTCGGCGACCGCCTTGCGGTGCCGGTGCACCGGAACCTGGCCGGACCGGTGGTCCTGGCGCTGGTCTACGAGACCCTGCTGCAGGACCGGGCCCTCCTGCGACTGGCGGCCCTGCCGATACTCGGGCTGGTGCTGCTGACGGCCATCGTCGGCGGCCAGCTCTGTTTCGGGCGTTCGTGGATGGTGGCCGGCAGCCTGACCGTGCTGCTCAGCGTCGTCCTGCTGGCCGGCTCGGCCCTGGCCTTCTCCGCCGCCGCGATCGTGCTCGACGTCACGGCGACGATCGTGACCGCCGTGCTGATGTTCGCACTGTCGCTGGCCGCCAGGATCGACCAGCAGGCGATCAGCATCTTCCGGCACGCCATGTCGGCGTTGCACCGGGCGACCATCACCATGGCCGTGGTCGACAACAGTTTCGATGCCGTCGTCGTTGTCGACTACCGCCGGCTGATCACGATCTTCAATCCGGTCTCCGAAACCCTGTTCGGTCGCGATGCCGAGGACATGGTCAGCCACGAAGTCGACCGGTTCCTGGGCTGCCTGACCGAGGATTCGAGCGACGCGCGCCAGGCGATCGACGGGCTGATCGCGGGGCGGACGACGGCGTTCGGACCGGTCGAGGGCTATGCCATCGGCGAGCAGGGCCGGGTCTTCCCCGTCGCCCTGTCCGGCCGGCGGGCCGAGCTGGTGCGCGGGAACGAACGGGAGGAACGACGCACCGATGCCCGTTTCGTACACATCCTGACCCTGCGGGACATCACCGAGCGCAAGAAGGCCGAGGAATTCCAGCAGAAGGCGATGGAAGACGCGTTGAACGCCAGCCGGTCGAAGACCGAGTTCCTGTCCGTCCTGAGCCATGAACTGCGAACGCCGCTGAACGCCATTCTCGGCTCCTCCGAGATCATGAAGATGCAGGCCTTCGGCAAGATGGAGAATCCCACCTATCTCGAATATGCGGGAAACATCCACGACAGCGGCACGCACCTGCTGAAGATCGTCGACGACGTTCTCGACATCTCGAGAATCGAGCAGGGCCGGCTGACCCTGGACGAAGCCAGCGTCGCCTGCACCGAACTGCTGGAAACCGCGCGCCGGATGGTCCTGACCCAGGCCGGGGACCGCCAGGTCGAGATCGCCATCACGGCGCCGGACGCCAGCCTGCATCTGTTCTGCGACAGGCGCTTCATCCTGCAGGTGCTGGTCAACATCCTCGGCAATGCCGTGAAATTCTCCGAACCGGGAAGCACGGTCGATCTCGCCGTCCGGACCGACCGGGCGCGCCGGATCACCATCGTGATCGCCGATTCCGGACCGGGCATTCCCGACGCCGAGCAGGAGATGATCTTCCAGCCGTTCTACCAGGCGAGCAGCCGGATCGCCCGCGAGGCGGAAGGCGCCGGCCTGGGCCTGCCGCTCGCCAAGTCGCTGGTGGAACTGCACCAGGGACGCATCGACCTGGAAAGCCGGCTCGGCCTGGGCACGCGGATCGCCTGTACCTTCCCGCCCGAACGCACGCGCCTTATCGCTGTCGAAGACCAGCCCCGGCGAACCAGCACGGGATCGGAATGAGACCGGAGCGGCGGGCGGTTGCCCGGTTGGCCCGTCACCGTTCTGCGAGGTATGTCCGGCGGACCGGGTAGCGGAACGGTGGCGACGACGTCCGCGGGCAACGGCTGCGGACCGGATCCGGGGCCGACGCCCGGGCTGGCCGTTCCCGAAATCGTGCCGCCGGCAATCCGAGATCGGCCTGTGGTCAGTCGCCTTCGCCGCGTTCGCGGGCGATCGCCCGCCAGCCGATGTCGCGGCGGCAGAAACCCTCCG
>JBGTSP010000020.1:0-29811 GCA_041940205.1 Alphaproteobacteria bacterium | reverse complement strand
CGCCGTTCAGGTTGTCCCGGCCGTCGCCGCCCTGCAGCAGATCGTCGCCCGCCGCGCCGTTCAGGATGTCGTTGCCGGCCTCGCCGAGGATCACGTCGTCGCCGGCTTCGCCGTAGACCGTGTCGTTGCCCGCGCCGGCGTCGATGAAGTCGCTGCCCGGCGCGCCCTCGACGCTGTCATTGCTGCCCAGCGCCAGGATCAGGTCGCCGTTGACCGTGCCCTGGATGGTGTCGCTGTTATCGGTGCCGGTGATCGGCGTGCCGTCGAGCACCGCGATGGTCAGCGTCGTGGTGGCGAACTGGCCGTCCTCCTCGGTCGCCGTCACGTTGACCACGTGCACGCCCGCATCCAGCGCGCTCGGCGTCGAGGTGAAGGTGCGGGTCGCCGGATCGAAGGAGAGCCATGAAAGCAGCGGAGAGCCGTCCGCCATGGTGGCGCTGTAGGTGATGGCGCCGCCCTCGTCATGGTCTGTGAACAGGTCGGCCGGCGCCTGGTAGGTGGTGGTGCCGTCGCTCACCAGCGAGACCAGCACCGGCATGGTGTTGGTCTGCACCGGTACGTCGCCCTCGCCCGACACCGTCAGGCTGACCGTGGCCGTGGCCAGGCCGCCGGCGCCGTCGGAGATGGTGTAGGTGAAGTTGTCGGTGGCGGTCTCGCCCGGCAGCAGGTCGTTGAGCACGTTCGAGGTGGTCGGATCGTAGGTGATCTGGCCGCCACTCAACGTCACCGTGGCGCCGGACAGGCTGGTCGAGGCCACCGCGGTGATGAACACCGGCGCGCCTTCCGGATCGAAATCGTTGGCCAGCAGGTCGGCCGTGTCGATGGTGACCGGCGTATCCTCGGTGAGCTCGAAACCGTCGCCGTCGAGATCCGCCGCCGCGAAGGCCGATTGCGGGCTGTTCGGCGCGGCCAGCGCCTGGCCCTGGCTGAAATTGCCGCTGCCGTCATTCAGCCACAGGCTGTTGGTCTGGTTGATGACGCTGATCAGGGCATCGAGATCCCCGTCATTGTCGATATCGACCAGACTGACGCCGCGGGAATCGCCGGTCTGCGCGATCGGCGCGCCGAAGGCCGCGAAGTTGCCCAGCGTGCCGCCCTGGGCTCCGCCCTGGTTCATCCACACCTGGTCGTTGCCGTAGCGGGCCGAGGCGTAGATGTCGAGGTCGCCGTCGCCGTCGAGATCGCCGAACACCACGGTCTTGTTCACGTGGTTCGAGGTACCGAAGTTCAGCGGCGTCGCGGCGAAGGTGCCGTCGCCGTTGCCGACGAAGATGTCGAAACCGCCGCTCTCGCGCGCGAACAGGGCGTCGAGATCGCCGTCATTGTCGAAGTCGCCCAGGTCGATGCCGTAGTGCCGGTCGGTACTGGCGCCGAGCGCGGTGCCGGCGACGAACTCGCCCTCGGTGCCGCCCTGGTCGCCGCCCTGGTTGATCCAGACCGGGTTCTCGACGGCATAGCCGGCCATGACGATGTCGAGATCGCCGTCATTGTCGAGATCGCCCAGGGAGATGTCCTGGATGTTGATGGTCGACTGGCCCGGCTGCACCGCGGCCAGCGTGCTGCCGGCATCCGGCGTGAAGCCGAGATTGCCGGCGCCGTCGTTCAGCATCACCACCGCGCCGTTCGCATCGAAGCGGCGGCCCACCACGACATCGATGTCGCCGTCGCCGTCGACGTCGCCATGGTCGGAACCGAGAGTAAGGTTGCTGCCCGAGGAGAAGGTGCCGGCCAGCGTGAAGCTTGCGGTCCCGTCATTCTCGTAGACCTGGTCGAGCTGGCCGAAGCTGGAGAGATAGGCGTCGATGTCACCATCGCCGTCGAAGTCGGCGAGCTGGGTCGCGACCAGCGACTGGCCGCCGAAACCGCTGGTATTTTCGTGGAACGACAGCGTCGTGCCGTCATTGAGCCAGATCTGCGGCGGGCTGATCCCCGCCAGGAACAGGTCGAGATCGCCCGTGAAGGCGATCGTGTCGTCGCCCGCCACTGGCGGCGCGTTGACGCCGGTCACGGTGATCGTCGCGGTTGCCGTATCGGTGCCGCCGTTGGCGTCGGTGACGGTGTAGCTGAGGCTGAGGCTGTCGCTCTCGCCGATCGCCAGGTTGTCGAAATTGCCCAGCGGATCGACGCTGATCGCGCCGTTCGAGGCCACCGACACGTCGGCCAGACGGCCGCCGGCGGAGGCAAGCTGGAAGGTAGCGCCCAGCGTGCCGACGGAAAGCGCGGTGACGGAGAACGCATCGCCCTCCGGGTCGCTGTCGTTGTCGAGCAGGTTGCCGGCCAGCGTGCCGTCTTCGGGGATGCTGAAGGCATCGTCCTGGGCTTCCGGCGCATCCTCGCTGCCGGTGACGGTGAGCGTCACGGTCGCGGTGTCGGCGCCGCCGTTGCCGTCGGAGACGGTGTAGGTGAACGTATCGGTTGCGGTTTCGCCCGCACCCAGCGCCTGCAGGGTGGCCGATCCGGAGGCATCGTAGGTGATCGTGCCGCCCGCCAGGCTGACCGCCGCGCCGGACGCACTGGTGGCGCTGACCGCGGAGACGCTGAGGCTGTCGCCGTCGACATCGCTGTCGTTGGCCAGCAGGTCGGCGGAATCGATGGCCGCCGGGGTATCCTCGTCGGTCAGGATCGACGGCAGCACGTCGTCGACCGCATCCGGATCATCGTTCACCGGATCGACGGTGAGCGTCACCGTGGCGGTGTCGCTGCCGCCGCTGCCGTCGGTGACGGTGTAGCTGAAGCTGTCGGTGCCGTTGAAGTGCTCGGCCGGCGCCGTGTAGGTGAAGGTGCCGTCGGCGTTCAGCGTCACCGAGCCGCCCTCGGCCGTCGCGAAGGTGCCCGCGGTCACGCTCAGCGCGCCGCCATCGCCTTCCACATCCGCGCCATTGCCGTTGTCGGCCAGCACGTTGCCCGCGATCGCCGTGTCCTCGTCGCCCGAGATCGCATCGTCGACCGCCACCGGGTCGTCGTCGGCGCCATTGACGCTGACGCTGAGCGTCGCCGTGTCGGTCGCACCCTGGGAATCGCTCACCGTGTAGCTGAAGGTTTCGGTGACGCTGTCGCCGGCCACCAGGCTGTTCGTGGCCGCCCGGGTATCGTCCAGGGCATAGGAATAGCTGCCGTCCGGATCGATGGTGAGGTCGCCATACGTGCCCGCGATCACCGTGCCGGCGCCGGCCACCGCATTGCCGTCGACATCGCTGACGGTGAGCACATCGCCGTTGTCGACGTCGCTGTCGTTCGCCAGCAGGTTGCCGCTGACCGATCCGCCCCCGTCCTCGGTCAGGCCCGAGGCCTGGCCGTAGATCACGTAGGTCTCGCCGGCCTGGTTGATCCCGTCGGGATCGGCACCGCTGGCGGCGATCACCAGATCGTCGAGGCCGTCGCCGTTGACGTCGCCTCCGGCATTGAGACCATTGCCGCCAAGACCGTCCCCGGCGGCCTTGCCCTCGAGAGTAAAGCCGTTGGTCCCGTCGAGCGCGCCGAGCGACAGGCTGGCGGCAAAGCCGTCCGTGCTGCCGTACACCACATAGACCTTGCCGGCATCGCCGAGGCCGTTCGGATCGGCGGTATGGGCGCTGATCATCACGTCGTCGATGCCGTCGCCGTTGATGTCGCCGGCCTCGCTGACATGCCACGCCGTACGGTCGATGGCGCCGACGCCGTCGAGACGGAAGCCGTTGCTGCCATCCAGGCCGGCGAGCGGGATGTTGGCCGCGAAGCCGGCATTGCTGCCGAACACCACATAGGCCTCGCCGCCGGCGAAGAGACCGTTCGGATCCGCGCTGTAGGCGCCGACGATCACGTCGTCGATGCCGTCGCCGTTGATGTCGCCCGCGCCGCTGACCGCGAAACCGGCCAGGTCGGTGGCATCGATGCCCTCGAGGGTGAAGCCGTTCGTGCCGTCGAGCGCGCCGAGCGAGATGTCGGCGGCGAAACCGCCGGTGCTGCCGAACACCACATGGGCCGCGCCGGCGCCCGAATTCCCGTTCGGATCGGCGCCCTGGGCGCCGACGATGATGTCGGCGATGCCATCGCCGTTGACATCGCCAGCCGCATCGATGGTGCGGCCCGTGCTGTCGCCGGCGGCCGCGCCACTCAGCTTGAAGCCGTTCGTGCCGTTCAGGCTGGTAATGCTGAAGCTCGCGGCGAACGGGGTGGTGTCGTTGCCGAACAGCACGTAGCCGGCGCCGGCATTGGACAGGCCGTTCGCATCGTTGCCCATCGAGGAGATCACCACGTCGTCGATGCCGTCGCCGTTGACGTCGCCGGCATTGTTGACGTCCTGCCCGAACGTATCGCTGGTGGCCTCGCCGAAGATGCGGAAGCCGTTGCTGCCGTTCAGGCTGTTCAGCGCGATGCTGGCGGCGAAGCCGGCAGCGGTGCCGTAGAGCACGTAGACCTCGCCCGCGTCGGTGGCCGGGGTGTCGCCGCGGAACGCGGCGATGATCATATCGGTGAGGCCGTCGCCGTTGATGTCGGCGCCCGCGACCTCGCGGCCGGCGCTGTCGCCGGAGTTTATGCCGACAAGCTCGAAGCCGTTGGTGCCGTCGAGCGAGGACAATTCGATCGTCGCCGGCAAACCGTCCGTCGAGCCGAATACCACGTAGGTCTTGCCGATATTGTTGTCGTACTGGGCGCCCAGAATGATGTCGTCGATGCCGTCGCCGTTGACGTCGCCGATAACCCGGGCCGAAGCGCCGCTGTTGCTGTTCACGGTCTCGCCTTCGATGGTGAAACCGTTGCTGCCGTCGAGGCTGGAGATCGCGAAGGTCGTCGGGAAGGCCGGCGCCTGTCCGACATCGTCCGTGGCCACCGGTCCGTCATTGGTACCGGTCACGGTGATGGTCACCGTGGCGGTATCCACACCGCCCAGGCCGTCGTCGACCGTCACCGTGAAGCTGTCGGTGACCTGCTCGTTGAGTGCCAGCGCCTGCACGTGCGCCGCCTCGTTGTCGAGCGTGTAGGTCCATGCGCCCGTGGCATCGACGCTGAAGCTGCCGTAGCTGCCCGTGCCGCCGCCGGACCAGGCCTGGGTCGCGCCATTGTCCGCGTCCGTGGCCGTGAGCTGGCCGGTCGCGGTGATCGCCGCGTCGCCCGGATCGCCCTCGGTGACCGCACCCGTGGCCACGCCGGCGATCACCGGCGCGTCGTTGCTGCCGGTCACGGTGACGGTGACGGCCTGCGAGACACTGCCGCCCTGGCCGTCGTCGACGGTGACCGTGTAGCTCTGGGTCAGCGTCTGGCCCTCGGCCAGGTCGGCGAGATCGGCGTCGTCGACGCTGTAGGTCCAGGTGACCACGCCGGAGCCGTCGCCGGTCGAGGGATTGGTCACCGCCGCGGTCATGCTGCCGCGGTAGCCGCTGCCGTTCTCGACCACGCTGGGGACATGCCCGTCGGCGAGATCGACGTCGACGAAGGCGATGGCGCCGCTGTCGCTCAGCACACTGGCATTTTCGCCCGGATCGCCGGCCGGCAGTTCGCTGACCGCGCCGGCATCGTCAGCGGCCAGGATCTCCGGCGCGTCGTTGGTGCCGGTCAGCGTGATGGTGACCGTCGCCTGGTCGCTGCCGCCCTGGCCGTCGCTGACGGTGATGGCGTAGCTCTGGGTGACGCTCTCGCCGGCCGCCAGGTCGTCGAGGGCGGAATCGTCCACCGTGTAGGTCCAGTCGATGGCGCCCGTGCCGGTGCCGGTGGTGTCCGGGTTGAGGCTCGGGGTCAGCGTTCCGCGATAGCCGCTGCCGGCGGGAATCACCGCGAGGCTGTGGCTGTCGGCCAGGTCCACGTCGGCGAGCGCGACGCTGCCGTTGGCGCTGTGCTGGGTGGCGTTCTCGCCGGTCGCGCCGTCGGCGACCTCGCTCGCGCTGCCCGTGAGCGTGCCGCTGCCGATCACCGGGGCGTCGTTGCTGCCGGTGAGCGTGATCGTCACCGTCTGGCTCGCGCTGCCGCCATTGCCGTCGGTGATGCGGACGTCATAGCTCTGGGTCAGCGTCTGGCCGGCCGCCAGATCGTCCAGGTCGCTGTCTTCGACCTCGTAGGTCCAGGCCACGCTGCCGCTGCCGTCGCCGGTGCTGGGATCGCTGACGATCGCGCTCAGGTTGCCGCGATAGCCGCCGTCGGCTTCGTCCACGGTCACCACGTGGGCGTCCGACAGGTCGACGTCGCCGAAGGCGATGGCGCCCGACGCGCTGTGCGTGGTGGCGTTCTCGCCCGCCGCGCCGTCGGCGATTTCCGTGGCGGCACCACTGGTGTCGGCCGCGCCGATCACCGGGGCATCGTTGGTGCCGGTAACGGTGAGCGTCACCGTGGCGCTGGAGGTGGCGCCATGCTCGTCGCTGATCGTGTAGGTGAAGGTATCCGTGGTGGTCTCGCCCGCGGCCAGCGCCTGCAGGCTCGCCGCGCCGGTGGGATCGTAGGAGATCGAGGTGCCGGCGAGCGTGACCGTGGCGCCCTTGGCCGAGGTCATCGTCGCGGAGGTCGCGCTGTCGAGACCGACGACGCTCAGCACCGCGCCATTGTCGATGTCGGTGTCGTTCGCCAGCAGGTCGGCGGTATCGATGGTGCCGACCTGGTCTTCATCGAAGGCGCCGCCGGTACCGTCCGACCCGTCGAGATCGGCCAGTTCGACCTCGAGCGCGTCGGTGACGTTCGCGAAGGTCGTGTCGGAGCTAAGGCTGAAGGTGCCCGAGCCGTTGTTCAGCCAGATCCGGTTGGTGGTGTTGAAATTGGCGCTGGCGATATCGACATCGCCGTCGCCGTCCAGGTCGCCCACCGCCAGGCCGTAGGTGCTGCCAATCCCGAGCGTCTGGCCGCTGTCGGTGAAGCCGGCATTGCCGTCGTTCAGGTAGACCTTGTTCGGCCCGTTGTTGCGGTTGCCGACGATGAGGTCGAGATCGTCGTCCCCGTCGACATCCGCCAGCTCCACGTCGCCGCCCTGGTAGGTGTTGTTGATCGAGAGATAGTTGTTGGCGAATACGCCGCCGAAGTTGGTCAGAATGTTGATGTTGAGGCTGGTACCGCTCCCCAGGATGACGGCATCGAGATCGCCGTCGCCGTCGACATCGCCGAACTCGACATCGAGACCCCGGAAGTTCGACAAGTTCTGGTCCAGCGAGAAGGTGCCGTTGCCGTCGTTGGCCCAAAGCTGCGTGGGAGCATTGGAGAAACCGCCGCCGGCGAGGAGAATGTCGACATCGCCGTCGCCGTCGAAATCGCCGAGACCGACACCGCCGGCCGTGGAACCGATGGTGCCGCTGGTCTGGAAGATGCCCTCGGTGCCGGCCTGGACGCCGCCCTGGTTGGTGAACAACCAGGCGGGTCCCGAAACCGACGCGACAACCGCGTCAAGATCGCCATCGCCGTCGAAGTCGCCGAGTTCCACGTCCCGCCCGAGGGGTACCGAGGTCAGGGTCTGGCCCGAATCCGTGAAGGTGCCGCTGCCGTCGTTGAAAGCGACGTGGGAGCCGGCATTCCAGACCGCCGTGAAGGCGTCGATGTCGCCGTCGCCGTCGAGGTCGCCCAGCGCAAGATCATAGTTGAAGCTGCCGTTCGGCACGCTGCCGGTATTGGTGAAGTTGCCGTCGCCGTCGTTCAGCAGCACCGCGTCGGGCTTCCCGCCCCAATTGGCAATGACGATATCCAGGGCGCTGCCGCTTCCGAGCGTGTCGGCGTTCGCCACCGGCGCGTCATTCGTGCCGGTGACGGTGATGTCGACCTGCTGCGTGTCCGTGCCTCCCTGGCCGTCGGAGACCTGGACGGTGAAGCTCTCGATGTGGGTCTCGCCTTCGGCCAGCGCCTGCACGTGCGCCGCCTCGTTGTCGAGCGTGTAGGTCCACTGGCCCGAGGAATCGACCGACAGGCTGCCATAGGCGCCGACGCCGCCGCCCTGCACCGACCAGGTCTGGGTCGCGCCCTGGTCGACATCCGAGGCCGTGAGCTGGCCGCTGGCCGTGATCGCGGCATCGCCGGGATCGCCCTCGACCACGTCGCCGGTGGTATCGCCGCCGGCGTCGATCACCGGAGCGTCGTTGGTACCGGTGATGGTGATGGTGACGGTCGCGGTGTCCGCGGCACCGCTGTCGTCGGTGATCGTGACCGTATAGCTCTGGGTCAGCGTCTGGCCCGCCGCCAGGTCGTCGACATCCGCATCGTCGACCGCGAAGGTCCACGTCACTTCGCCGGCGCCGTCGCCGGCCGCGGCGTTGCTCAACGCCGTGGAGAAGCCGCCGCGATAGCCCGCGCCGTTGGCGCTCGAGGACACGCTGTGAGTGTCGTTGAGATCGACGTCCGTGAAGGCAACGGTGCCGCTGTCGACCAGGGTGGCGGTGTTTTCGCCCGCCGCCCCATCGGCGATCTCGGTGACCGCGCCCGCAGTGTCCGCCGCACCGATCACCGGCGCGTCGTTCGTGCCGGTGATGGTGATGGTGACGGTCTCGGTGTCCGCGCTGCCGTTGTTGTCGGTGATGGTGACCGTGTAGCTCTGGGTCAGCGTCTGCCCGGCCGCCAGGTCGTCGAGATCGGCATCGTCGATGCTGAAGGTCCACGTCACCTCGCCGGCGCCGTCGCCGGTCGACGCATTCGTCAGCGCCGGCGAGAAGCCGCCGCGATAGCCCGTGCCGTTCGCCGTGGCGGCGACGGTATGGGTGTCGCTGAGATCGACATCGCCGAAGGCGATCGTGCCGGTCTCGACATGCGTGTCGACATTCTCGCCCGCCGCGCCGTCGGCGATCTCCGTGACGGCGCCGCCGGTGTCGGCCGCGCCGATCACCGGGGCATCGTTGGTGCCGGTAACGGTGAGCGTCACCGTGGCGCTGGAAGTCGCGCCGTGCTCGTCGCTGATCGTGTAGGTGAAGGTATCCGTGGTGGTCTCGCCCGCGGCCAGCGCCTGCAGGGTCGCCGCGTTGGTGGGATCGTAGGAAATCGAGGTGCCGGCGAGCGTTACCGTGGCGCCCTTGGCCGACGTCATCGTCGCGGAGGTCGCGCTGTCGAGACCGACGACGCTCAGCACTGCGCCATTGTCGATGTCGGTGTCGTTGGCCAGCAGGTCGGCGGTTGCGATGGCGCCGACCTGGTCTTCATTGAAGCCACCGCCCGTGCCGCCGCCCGAACCGTCGAGATCGGCCAGTTCGACCTCGAGTGCGTTGGCGACATTCTGGAAGGTGGCATCCATGCCCTGGCTGAAGCTGCCCGAGCCGTCGTTCAGCCAGATCCGGTTCTGGCCCGGCACGTTGGAGTAGTTGGCACTGGCGATATCGACATCGCCGTCGCCGTCCAGATCGCCCACCGCCAGGCCGTAGGTGCGGCCGTTGCCGAGTGCCTGGCCGCTGTCCGTGAAGCCGGCACTGCCGTCGTTCAGGTAGACCTTGTTCGCGTTCCTGTTGCCGACGACGAGGTCGAGATCGTTGTCTCCGTCGACGTCCGCCATCTCCAGGTCGCGGCCGTTACGGCCGAGATTGACCGTCAGCGGGCTTTCGGTGAACACGCCGCCGGTGTTGATGAGAACGGCGCTGTTGAAACCGCTGCGGCTCGCGAGGACGACGGCATCGAGATCGCCGTCGCCGTCGAGATCGCCGAACTCGGCATCGAGGCTCGGGAAGCTCGAGAAGGTCTGGGCCAGCGAGAAGGTGCCGCTGCCGTTGTTGGTCCAGAGCTGTGCGGGGGCACCGGCGAAGCCGCCGCCGGCGAGGAGAATGTCGACATCCCCGTCGCCATCGACATCGCCAAGACCGACGCCGCCGGCCGATGAACCGATGCTGGCGCCGGTCTGGAAGGTGCCCTCGGTGCCGGACTGGGCGCCGCCCTGGTTGACGAACAGGCGGGCGGGACCGCTACGGGCCGCCACGACCGCGTCAAGGTCGCCATCGCCGTCGAAGTCGCCCAGTTCCACGTCCCGCCCCGAGGGTACCGAGGTCAGGTTCTGGCCTGAATCCGTGAAGGTGCCGTTGCCGTCATTGAAGGCCACGCGGGAACCGGCGTTCCAGACCGCCGTGAAGGCGTCGATGTCGCCGTCGCCATCGAGGTCGCCCAGCGCCAGGTCGTAGTTGAAGGCGTTGGGCGCCACGCTGCCGGTGTTGGTGAAGTTGCCGTCACCGTCGTTCAGCAGCACCGCGTCGGGTTGACCGCGCCACCGGGCAATGACCATGTCCAGGGCGCCGCCGCCTTCGATCGTGTCGGCGTTTGCTACCGGGGCGTCATTGGTGCCGGTGACGGTGATGTCGACCTGCTGGGTGTCCACGCCGCCCTGGCCGTCGGAGACCTCGACAATGAAGCTCTCGACATGGCTCTCGCCCTCGGCCAGCGCCTGCACGTGTGCCGCCTCGTTGTCGAGCGTGTAGATCCACTGGCCCGAGGTATCGACGCTCAGGCTGCCATAGGTGCCGGCGCCGCCGCCCTGCACCGACCAGGACTGGGTCGCGCCCTGGTCGACGTCCGAGGCCGTGAGCTGGCCGCTGGCCGTGATCGCGGCATCGCCCGGATCGCCCTCGACCACGTCGCCGGTGGTATCGCCGCCGGCGTCGATCACCGGGGCGTCGTTGGTGCCCGTGATGGTGATCGTCACCGTCTCGGCCGCCGTGCCGCCATTGCCGTCGTCGACGGTGACCGTGTAGCTCTGGGTCAGCGTCTGGCCGGCCGCCAGGTCGTCCAGGTCGGCGTCCGCGACGCTGAAGGTCCACGTGACTTCGCCCGCGCCGTCGCCGGTCGAAGCGTCCGAGACCACGGCCGTCAGGCCGCCGCGGTAGCCCGCCGCGTTGTCGGCGACGGAGACCGTGTGCCCGTCGGTCAGGTCGACGTCGCCGAAGGCGATCGCGCCCATGTCGCTCAGAATGTCGACGTTCTCTCCGGCGGCATTGTCGGCGATCTCCGTCACGCCACCGCTCGTATCGCCTGCGCCGATTACCGGTGCATCATTCGTGCCGGTGATGGTGATCGTCACCGTCTCGGCGGCCGTGCCGCCGTTACCGTCGTCGACGGTGACCGTGTAGCTCTGGGTCAGCGTGTGCCCGGCCGCGAGATCATCCACGTCGGCATCGGCAATGCTGAAGGTCCAGGTGACCGCGCCCGCACCGTCGCCGGTCGAAGCGTCCGAGACCACGGCCGTCAGGCCGCCGCGGTAGCCCGCCGCGTTGTCGGCGACGGAGACCGTGTGCCCGTCGGTCAGGTCGACGTCGCCGAAGGCGATCGCGCCGGTGTCGGTGAGAGTGTCGACATTCTCGCCCGCCGCGTTGTCGGCGATCTCCGTCACGCCACCGCTGGTGTCGCCCGCGCCGATCACCGGTGCATCGTTGGTGCCGGTGATGGTGATCGTCACAGTCTCGGCCGCGGTGCCGCCGTTGCCGTCGTCGACCGTGACCGTATAGCTCTGCGTCAGCGTCTGCCCGGCCGCGAGGTCGTCGATATCGGCATCCGCGATCTCGAAAGTCCAGGTCACCGCGCCGACACCATCGCCGGTTGAATCGTCCGAGACAACAGCCGTCAGGCCGCCTCGGTAACCCGCCGCGTTGTCGGCGACGGAGACCGTGTGTCCGTCGGTCAGGTCGACATCGCTGAAGGCAATGGAGCCTGAGTCGCTGAGGGTGTCGACATTCTCGCCGGCCGCATTGTCCGCGATCTCGGTGACCGCGCCGCCGGTGTCGGCCGCGCCGATCACCGGCGCGTCGTTGGTGCCGGTGATCGTGATCGTTACCGTCTCGGCGGCGGTACCGCCGTTGCCGTCGTCCACCGTGAGCGTGTAGCTCTGGGTCAGGGTCTGGCCCGCCGCCAGATCGTCGATATCCGCGTCGGCAATCTCGAAGGTCCAGTCGACCTGGCCCGCGCCATCGCCAGTTGAATCATCCGAGACGATGGCCGTCAGGCCACCGCGGTAACCCGCTGCGTCCTCGGCGACGGAGACCGTGTGTCCGTCGGTCAGGTCGACGTCGCTGAAGGCGATGGAGCCTGAGTCGGTGAGAGTGTCGACATTCTCGCCAGCCGCATTGTCGGCGATCTCGGTGACCGCCCCGCTGGTGTCACCCGCGCCGATCACCGGGGCATCGTTCGTGCCGGTGATGGTGATCGTCACCGTCTCGGCCGCGGTACCGCCGTTGCCGTCGTCGACCGTGACCGTGTAGCTCTGGGTCAGGGTCTGGCCCGCCGCCAGGTCGTCGACGTCGGCGTCGGCAATACTGAAGGTCCAGGTGACCGCGCCGGCGCCATCGCCGGTTGAATCGTCCGAGACGACGGCCGTCAGGCCGCCGCGGTAGCCCGCTGCGTCCTCGGCGACGGAGACCGAATGTCCGTCGGTCAGGTCGACATCGCTGAAGGCGATGGAACCTGAGTCGCTGAGCGTGTCGACATTCTCGCCGGCCGCATTGTCGGCGATCTCGGTGACCGCGCCGCTGGTGTCCGCCGCGCCGATCACCGGCGCGTCGTTGGTGCCGGTGATCGTGATCGTCACCGTCTCGGCGGCCGTGCCGCCGTTGCCGTCGTCGACGGTCAGCGTGTAGCTCTGGGTCAGCGTCTGGCCGGCCGCGAGATCGTCCACGTCCGCATCGGCAATGCTGAAGGTCCAGGTGACCTCTCCGGCGCCATCGCCGGTTGCACTGTCGCTCACCACGGCCGTCAGGCCACCGCGGTAACCCGCGCCGTCCTCGGCGACGGAGACCGTGTGTCCGTCGGTCAGATCGAGATCCGAGAACGCGATCGCGCCGGTGTCGCTCAGCGTGTCGACATTCTCGCCGGCCGCACCGTCGGCAATCTCGGTGACCGCACCACTGGTGTCGCCCAGCCCGATCACCGGCGCGTCGTTGCTGCCGGTGATGGTGATCGTCACCGTCGCCGTGTCCGTATCGCCGTCCGCGTCCGTCACCCGGTAGACGAAGCTGTCCGTGGTCTGCTCGCCGACCGCCAGATGGTCGTAGTCGTCCTCGGGATCGAAGCTGAAGGTGCCGTCATTGTTCAGCACCAGGCTGCCCGCCGCGGGGCCGCTCACCAGGTCGACCGCCAGCACGTAGTCCGGCACGTCGTCGTTCACCAGCACGTTGCCGCTGACCGCCGCGTTCTCGTCGGTGGTCGCCGCGTCGTCGACCGCGGTCACCGCCTCGTCCGTCGGGTCGGTCTCGACGCCGTCCACCGTGATCCGCAGATCCTCCCAGCGGCTCGCCGCCAGGTCGAAGGCCTGGAACTGATAGACCGTGCCGTCCGCCTCGCCGGTCCACGGGTTGGTGTGGTCGGCGATATGCTGCAGGAAGTTCGCGCGGTCCTGCTGGAACACCGGGTCCAGCCACTCCTCAAGCGTCAGGTCGAGCTTGATCGTGTCGATGCCCCGGCCGCCGTCATAGACGTCGCGCGCGCCCTCGTTCTCCGCCGCCACGTAGTTGCCAAGGTCGGAGCCTTCCTCGCCGAGCACGAGATCGTTGCCCGCGCCACCGTCGAGATAATCGTCCTTGTTGAGATCCCTGTGCTTGTGATGGCCCCAGCCGCTGCCGGAACCGTGGCCCCAGCCCGAAGCCGAGCCCGAGCCGCGACGACCCGAACCCGAACCGCGCCGGCCGGAACCGGAGCCGCGACGCCCGGAACCGCTGCCCGAACCGTGGCCCCAGCCTGAACCCGATCCGCTGCCCGAGCCATGCCCCCAGCCGGAACCCGAACCGCTGCCCGAACCATGTCCCCAGCCCGAGCCGGAGCCCGAACCGGAGCCGTGATGACCGGAGCCCGCGCTGCTGTCGCCCTTCAGGACATCGTCACCGGCGCCGCCCTCGAGACTGTCGTTCCCCTTGCCGCCCAGCAGCGTGTCGTCGCCGGTCCCGCCTTCCAGCGTATCGTCGCCGTCACCCGCGATCACGAGATCGTCGCCCCGGTCGCCCGAAAGCGCATCGTCGCCCGAACCGCCGTCCAGCGTGTCGTCGAAACGCGGCGCGATGCCGTCGAGCACTTCCACGGCCAGCGTCACGTCGTCGAAATCGTTGTCGCCGCCGCCCAGCAGGTCTTCCCAGGCATAGGTGCCGGCCTGGGCCCCCTCGATCTCGTGATCGATTCCGTCCTTGTTGAGCGCCGCGTCGGAGAAGAACACCACGTCCTTGCCGAAGGCCGAACGCAACACCCGGCCGTCCTCGAGGATCTGCCAGTCGCCCTCGCCGTCCTGCTGGAAGGTGACGTCGTCGCCAGCCTTCAGATGCCGGTTGTGATCGTCGCCGTCAGGCAGCAGGAACAGGCCCAGCCTGGCCGCCCCGCCGAGATCCGTCAGTTCGATCGTGCGGACATCATCGCCGGCATCGCGATCCGAGCGCGAGACGTCGTCCCACACCACCCGGCCGGAGATCGGGTGACCTGCCGCGTCGGCCAGATAGAAGCCGATGGTGTTGTCGAAACCCGCCGAGCCGCCAAGGAAGTCCAGGCTGATCGTCAGGGAATCAAGGCCCGAGATGTCGTAGGTGCCGTCGCCGTCGCGCGCCAGGGCGACGGGGTCGACCACGTCGGCGAAGGGATCCCCGTCACCGGTGATCACATCGTTGCCCGAACTGCCCTTCAGCAGGTCGTTGCCGGCGCCGCCGTTCAGCGCATCGTCGCCGCCGCCGCCATAGACAAGATCGTCTCCGGCGCCGCCATCAACGACGTCATCGCCATGCGAGCCGTACACCCGGTCGTCGCCGGCGCCCGCATCGACCGTGTCGTTGCCGCCACCGGCATGGATCGTATCGTCGCCCGCACCGGTGTCGATCGCGTCGTCGCCATGCGAGCCATGGACCCGGTCATCGCCGTCGCCGGTCGAGACCACGTCGTCGCCGCCGCCCAGATGCACCGTGTCGTCGCCCGCGCCGGTGTCGATCGTGTCGTTGCCGTGCGAGCCGTAGACCCGGTCGTCGCCATCGCCGGCATAGGCAAGGTCGTTGCCGCCGCCCAGGTGGATCTCGTCGTCGCCCTCGCCGCCGTAGACCACATCGTCGCCGTTGCCGGCATGGATCCTGTCGTCGCCCGTCCCGCCACGCAGCGTATCGTTGCCGTCACCGCCATCGATCCTGTCGTCGCCGGCGCCGCCGTCGACCATGTCGTTGCCGCGGCCGCCGTAGAGCTTGTCGTCGTCCTCGCCACCCGAGAGAGTATCGTCACCGTCGTCGCCATGCAGCGTGTCCCGGCCCTCGCCGCCTTCCGCGCTGTCGTTGCCCCGACCGGCATGGAGCGCGTCCCGGCCGGCGCCTCCCAGCAGCGTGTCGTCGCCATCGTTGCCGTACAGGTCGTCGTCGTCCTCGCCGCCGTCGAGCCGGTCGTTGCCGGCGCCGGCATAGAGCCGGTCATCGTCTGCGCCACCCAGCAGCGTGTCCGAACCGTCTCCGCCATAGAGCGAATCGCGGCCATCGCCGCCATCGAGGGAATCGTTGCCCGCCCCGCCGTAGAGCTTGTCCTTGCCGCTCTCGCCGTTCAGCGTGTCGGCACCGTCTCCGCCATAGACCTTGTCATTGCCCCGGCCGGCATTGACCAGGTCATCGCCGTCCTTCGCATAGATCCTGTCGGAGCGTTTGCCGCCATTCAGCGTGTCGTCGCCGTTCGAGCCATTGATCTTGGCCATAACGGACCCCCTCGCGCGTCTGTGCCCTCAGAAGGGGACAGCGGCGTCCCGGATATGTGTTGCCGAAACGGCAGTGGGGCCGGTCCGCGCCAAGCGCGGACCGCTCCCGAACCGGATCGGCGAGCTTCCGGGTTCGCCTCTCCCCTCGAGAGAGAGCCTAGCGGGTCGGGGAAGTCGACGACACGTTAATTTGTCGTTAACGAAGATTTTCATAGGTTTTTTTTAGAAGTACGACGTCAATACTCAGTTACATTGGCTTACAAGGCCTCATATATGCCCGTAATGATTATCGTTGAACCATATACTTCTCTTTTAGCGTGTATTTCTCTCGTTTGGGCGGATGTACCGAATCCACCGCCTTCAGGACTCAAAATATATCAGTGAGCAACGAAAGTTCCTCAAGGCCCAATTTCTAGAGGATCCAGATAAAATAGCAAAAAATCACGGACACGGAAAAAATCTGAATTTCTATTCACAGTGAATATTGAATTTTTTGAAAACATATCGATTGATACAATTGTGAAAACAAACTCAACAATCTCATGGCGTTCGACGCAAGAAATGATACATCGCCTTCATACGTGACAAATATATGTATAGAATACCCAAATACATTGAGCATTGGGGAACATTCGGATCAATCCTGTCAAAATCTTACCTAAAATTTTAGTCTTTTTTATAGAGGGTTGGATTCGACGCGCCGTCTTGGAGATATTTTCTGTCGGGATTGGGGTTCGGCGAGGCAAAATCGACTCGTGTTGGCGCGGATGCGAGCGAAACGTTGCTATCGAAGCGGGTTGCATCGTGCGTTCGCGCCCGGAGATCGCCATTTTTGCGGGCCTGGCCACGCGATGGGGCTGCCCGACAGCCTCCCCTTGCCGTCGGCAAGGTGAAGGCCGATTCTGGCAGGTGCCGAAACTGTCGCGGACCCCACCATGACGACGCCCTACACGCTGACCGGAATAGAATCCTCGCCCTATTCGGTGAAGGTCCGCGCGGTGCTGCGCTACCGGCACCTGCCCTACCGCTGGATCTGCCGGATGCCCCAGTTCGAGCCGGCCTTTGCCGACCTGCGGCCATTGCTCATGCCCGTTCTCGACTGTCCCGACGGCAGCCGACGCGTCGACAGCACGCCGATCCTGCTGGAGCTCGAAAGCCGTCACCCGGGCCAGCGCTCGATCCAGCCGCCCGATCCCGCGCTCGACCTGTACAGCCGTCTGATCGAGGACATGGCCGACGAATGGCTGACCAAATGCCTGTTCCACTACCGTTTCTCGAACGATGCCGATCGCGCCTACGCCCCGCTCTGGGTCATGGACGACAGCCATCCCGGGGCCGGCGTCGACGAAATCGCCGCGCTCGCTTCGGCCTTCCTGGAACGCCAGAGCGCGCGCATGCCGCTCGTGGGCGCCCTGCCCGAAAACGGCGCGGTGCTGGAAGCCTCGTTCCGGCGCCTTCTCGCCATCCTCGAACCGGCGGTGGCGCTGGATCGTTTCCTGTTCGGCAGCCGCCCGAGCCTGGCCGACTTCGGTCTCTATGCCCAGTTGAAGACCATGTGCACGGATCCCACGCCGATGGCCCTTGTCCGTCGCGAGGCGCCGCGTCTCGAACACTGGGTGCGCCGCGCCGATGACCTGTCCGGGGTCACGGGCGCCTGGCAGGACACGCCGGGACCGACCGCCGCCGTCGTCACGCTGTTGCGGCTTGCCGGCGATACCTACCTGCCCTTTCTCGCGGCCAACGCGGACGCGGTGGCGAACGAGGCGGCGGCGTTCGAGGTTCGCCTTGCCGACGGCGCCTATCGCCAGCGCCCCTTCGGCTACCAGGCCAAGTGCCTCGCCACGTTGCGCGCCTGCCATGCCGCGCTGCCCCCCGAGGCCCGCAGGCGGGCCGATACGGTGCTGGAGGAAACCGGCTGTCTCGCGATCCTGCGCGGCTGAGGGCCATGCTTGCCAGCCCGCTCCGTTCGCGGGACAGTCGATGCCTTCCCGCAACGACGAACCGGAAAAATGGGGGTGTTCGCCATGCCCGGACCGCTTGACGGTGTCCGCATTCTCGACCTGACCACGGTCGGCTACGGTCCCTTCGCCTGCCAGATCCTCGGCGACTATGGTGCCGACGTGATCAAGGTGGAGGCGCCCGAAGGCGACATCACCCGCGCCATCACCCCCTTCCGCAACCCCGGCATGGGGCACTTCTTCCTCATGGCCAACCGCAACAAGCGGAGCCTTGTTCTCGACCTGAAGGCGCCCGCGGGACGCGACGCCTTCCTGCGCCTGGCGGAGACGGCGGATGCCGTGATCTGTTCGGTGCGCCCCGCAGCGATGCGGCGGCTTGGCCTGGACTACGAGGCCTGCCGCGCGGTCAATCCGGGCCTGCTCTATGTCGCGCTGGTCGGTTTCGGACAGGAGGGTCCCTATGCTCGCCGCCCCGCCTATGACGACATCATCCAGGGCGCATCCGGCATGGCGGCGATGCAGGGCGGACGCGACGGTGAACCGCGCTTCGTCAACGCCTCGATCTGCGACAAGATCTGCTCCCAGGTCGCCGCGCACGCCACCATCGCAGGCCTGTTCCACCGCCAGCGCAGCGGCCAGGGCCAGTTCATCGAAGTGCCGATGTTCGAAACCATGGTCGGCTTCAACCTGGTCGAGCACAGCGCGGGCCAGGCCTTCGAGCCGCCACTCGGACCGGCGGGCTACGAGCGTTCCATGGTCGCCTATCGCCGGCCCTATGCCACCGCCGACGGCTTTGTCTGCGCCCTGCCCTACACCACCCGGCAATGGCAGTCCTTCTTCGCGCTGATGGGCCGGGACGACCTCGGGAACGATCCCCGGATCACCGATCCGAAGCTCCGCAGCGAGCGGATCGGAGAGCTGTACGAACTGGTTGCCGCCCTGGTGGCCGACTGGAAGACCGCCGACCTGCTGGCGGCGCTGGAAGAGGCCGACATTCCGCACGGGCCGGCCACCGGGCTCGACGACTTGGCCGACGATCCGCACTTGAGGGCGGTCGATTTCTTCCGCACCGTCGAACATCCCAGCGAGGGCGCGATCCGCCTGACCGCGCCTCCGGTGTCGTTCTCGCAGAGCGAACCCGACATCCGGCACCTGCCGGCCCGCCTGGGCGCCGACAGCGTCGCGGTGCTGCGGGAAGCCGGTTACGAGGAGGCCGAGATCGCCCGCATGCTGGAAGACGGCGTCACCCGGCAGGCCGAACCGGCCGGTCCGGGCAATCCCGCCGTCGCCTCCTGAGCGACGGCGGAAACGAACCGGGGAGCGTCAGGCCGCGGGGCGGTCGCGCAGGCGCTGCAGGATCAGCGCATAGGTCTCCACCCCCTGGGCGCCGGGCACCATGTAGCGCCCGTCGAGAACCATCGCCGGCACCCCGGTGACGCCCCGGTCGAGCCATTCGGCCTGTTCGGCACGCACGGTTTCGCGCAAGCGCCCGTCGGCCAGCACCGCACGCGCCGCATCGGCCTCGAGCCCGACCGACGCGGCGCGTTCGGCCAGCACCTCGGGATCGTTGACGTCGAGCCCCTCGGTGAAGAAGGCCGCGAACAGGGAGAGCTTCAGATCGTGCTGGCGGCCCTGCGTATCGGCCCAGTGCAGGAGCTGGTGCGCGCGGAAGGTGTTCACCATGCGCATCCCGTCGCTGTAGCGGAACGTGAACCCGACCTCGTCGCCGAGCCGGGTCAGGCGGGCCCGCGAGCGCACGCTGTCCTCGGCGCTGATGCCGTATTTCGCCATCAGGTGCTCGCGCAGGTTCTCGCCCTCTTCGCCCATCTGCGGGTTGAGTTCGAAGGGATGCCAGTGCACCGCGATCGGAATCCCCGCCTGCCTCGAGGCCTCCTCGAGCTGGCGGTAGCCGACGATGCACCAGGGGCAGACCACGTCGGAGACGATGTCGACCCGCATCGGCGCGCCGTCACGCCCGGTCCTGTCGTTCATGGTGCCGCTCCCGTTGTCCCCGTCGCCCCACCCTACCCCTTTCGCGCGCCCGGCGGCACCGGGGCGCCCTCACAAGCGCGTCAGGGCGGCGCATTCAGCGGGCGGGAAACAGCAGCGGCGGAAGGACCGGCGCGGCAATCCCGTTGCCGATCCAGCGCAGGCGACCGTCGGGCTCGCGGGCAATGCCCGCATGCATCGCTTCAAGCGGCGCCCGGCCCAGTCCGGCGAACACCAGGTCGCCCTCCAGCAGGTAGCCGTCGTCATTCGTCTGCAGCCGCCGCACGTCGATGGCGCGCAGCTCGGCGTTCTCGAGCGCCTCGGCCTGCAGGCGCTCGATATCGGCCTTGCGATAGCCGTTCGAGAGATACCCGTCGGCGTAATGCGCCATGACCGCCGTCAGGTCGCCCTCCTCGTTCGCCTGCAGGTAGGAAGCCAGGAAAGCCGCCAGGTCGTCGGGCAACGGCGGAGACGGTCGACCGGCATTCCGGTCGCCGAGGAAGCGCCACACGCCCGCTTCGCGGACAAGATGGAAGGACGCGGCGCTGCGTCCGAAACCGCCATGCACGATCGCATGCACGAGGTAGCGGTCATCGGCGAGCCGGCGGAGGCCCTCGAAGGTGTAGTCGAGCCGTCCGCCGGCCCCGATATAGTCCCGCCACAGCCGCCGGCGCGCGGCCTTGTCCGCATCGCCGCTGTGAAAACGGTCGGAATAGAAACTCATCACCGCATCCAGGTCGCCGTCCGCGAAGGCGTCGGTGAAACCGCGGAACAGCGGCTGCAGCTCGTCGGGCAGGCCCGCCAGCGCGGTGGCGAAGTCGGGCGGCGACGAGGCCGCATCGACCGGATGGCGCCGGGCCGGTTCGCAGGCGCCGGGGCTCTGCGCGACGACGCGGTCCACCAGGGCCCAGCTTTCCGCCATCGTCGCGGCGGTGATCGAGGGCCGCGCCGTCACCGCCACGACCAGCCGTTTCCCGGGGACCACGGCGATCACCTGGCCGCCGCGGCCGCGGGCGCTGACGCTGCGGCAGCCGCCCGTGTTCTGGATCCACCACTGGTAGCCGTAGCCGGTCTCGCCGGCCGCAGGGGCATGGTTCCGGGTCATCCGCGCGATCCAGGCCGCCGGAACAAGCTGGCGGCCCTTCCAGCGACCGCGCTCGAGCACGAGCTGGCCCAACCGCAGCAGGTCCCGCGGCCGCAGCATCAGGCCGGCGCCGGCATTGTCGTAAGCACTGCCCCGGTGCAGCCAGCGGGCGCCGGCGATGCCGAGGGGTGCGAACAGGCGGGCCTCGGCATAGGCCGACAGCCGCATCCCCACGGCGTCGGCCAGCACGTGGCCCAGCAGATCGCTGTCGCCCGAACTGTAGTGGAAGCGTTCGCCCGGCCCGGCGACCGGCGGCAACTGCAGGAGCACCCGCCGCCGGTCGAGACTGGAGGCCCAGAGCCAGAGAGTCTCGCCGCGCTCGGTCCAGAACCGGCCACCCGTCATCGACAGCAGGTGATGCAGGTCGATCCGCCCGTAGGCCGGACGCAGGGGCTCGGGAATCTGAGCGCGATAGAGGGCGTCGAGGGATGTGCCCAGCGGGGGAAAGCGTCCTTCGGCGCGGGCGATTCCGATCAGCAGGGTGAGCACGCTCTTAGTGATCGAATGCACCCGCTGCGGACGATCGCGGGCTCCGGCGGCATAGTAGCGTTCGTGAACGAGCGCACCGTCCTGCGCCACCAGCAGGCTGCGCACCGCCGGCAGGCGCATGCGCACCTGGGCGTCCAGCGCCGCGAAATCGGCGGCCGATGCCGGCGGCACGACGGCGATGGCAAGGCCGCAGGCCGCAGCGAGGACGCCCAGGCGCCGCCGCAGAACCTGTCGCGTGCTTTTTGTTGCCGCCATCTCTCCGTTTCCTGACCTGCCGCCTGACGATGCCGGGCACGCTAGGTTGATCGCCTGAATAAACGAAACGAATATGATTGATCCCTATCATTCGATATTCGGATCATCATGCCGGCCGACCTCGACATCCTGCCCCTGCGCACCTTCCTCGCCGTGGCCGAATCCGGCGGCTTCACGGCGGCCACCGGGCGCATCCACCGCTCGCAGTCGGCGGTGAGCATGCAGATCAAGAAGCTGGAACAGACCGTCGGGCACCGGCTGTTCGAACGCACCAGCGGGGGTGTGCGACTGACGCCGCAGGGCGAGAAGCTGATGGGCCATGCGCGCCGGCTGATCGCGCTCAACGACGAGGCGTTGCGCGATCTCGACGGGGGCAATGTCGAGGGCGTTGTGCGCATCGGCGTGATGGACGACTACGCCACGCACGTGCTGCCGGCCGTCTTCGCCGCCTTCGAGCGGCGCTATGCGCGCATCGTGCTGGAAGTGACCACCGGCATGACCGCGGACCTGCTGGTGGACCTGGGAAGATCCTTCGACCTGGTGCTGGCGACCCAGCCCATGGGCCAGGAAGGGGGCCGGGTGCTGCGCAGCGAGGATACCTGCTGGGCCTTCGCCCGCGATCGTCCGCTGCCGCGGTTCGACGTGCTGCCGCTGGCCCTGCTGGCGCCGGGAAACCTGTTCCGGACCTGGGCCACCCAGGCGCTGGATGCGGCCGGGCAGCCCTGGCGGATCGTCTATGCCAGCACCTCGATTTCGGCCATCGAATCCGCCGCCGCGGCCGGCATCGCGCTGACCGTGGTCAAGCGAAGCACGGCGCGCGCGGACCTGCGCCTGCTGGGCCCGGCGGACGGCCTGCCGGCCCTGCCGGTCTCGCAGATCGCCCTGCACCGGGCGCCCGGCGCGGGCAGCGCGGCGGTGAACCACCTGGCGGCGTTCCTGGAAGACCGGTTGAGCCGGCGGCGCTGACCTGCCGGCCGTCCCGACGGCAACGGTCGTCGCCGCTCAGACCACCTGTTCGAATTTCAGGCTGGCGGGATCGTAGATGCTGAGCGTGCAGGAGCGGATGTCGATGTACCAGCCGTGCAGGCGCAGGCGGCCGTCGGCGACGCGGGCGCGGATCTGCGGGAAGGTCATCAGGTTCTCCAGCGACACCAGCACCGCGCTCTTCTCGCAGTGCCGCGCCTTCTCGGCCTGCTGCGCGTCCGGCATGGTCGCCTCCACACGCAGCATCGCCGAGCGGACGATGCTCATCCAGGGCGAGACGAACCGGCTTCCGCCCTCCTCCGCGGCAGGGTCCTCGTGGAACAGCGAGAGGATGCCGCCGCAATGGGCATGGCCAAGGACGACAATGTGCTCCACCTCGAGATGCTCGACCGCGAATTCGAGGGCCGCGCTGGTGCCGTGATAGCTGCCGTCCTGCTCGCAGGGCGGCACCAGGTTGGCGACGCTGCGCACCACGAACAGGTCCCCGGGATCGGCCTGCAGCAGCAGGGCGGGGTCCACCCGTGAATCGGAACAGGCGATGATGGCGACGCGGGGATGCTGCCCCTTGTCCACCAGTTCCTCGAAATGCTTCCGCTGGTCGCTGAATCGGCCGTCCCGGAAGATCCGGTAGCCGCCAATGAGTTCGTCGATCGTGCTCATGCTGACAACAATACCGCGCAACGCCCCGGTCCGGGCAAGCGGTCAGTCTGCCGCAAGCGCCGATAGTCCGGAGGGATCCCGGCCCCGTCCGCGGACGGGGCCGGGCCGTCAGGGGCTCAGCCGCAGCCGGCCGTGCACTTGCCGTTCGAATCGAAGGACATGGTGCGTTCGCTCAGCGGAATGTGCACCGGGACCTTCGTGGCGGCCACGAAACGGGCGGTCTTGGTGCCCGCGATCACCTTGCCGTCCTTGGTTGCCGTCTCGTTCGCATGCGAGGCGATCACCGCGGTCGGCTTGACCAGGTCGTTGATCACGTAGGCGGCTTCCATCGGTCCGGTCGTGAAGACGTCGCCGATATTGATCACCGCCAGCTTGGCGCCGTAGTGACCGCGCACCACGCTGTCCTGCTCCGCCGTGATGCCGGTGTCGCCCGACAGGTAGACGGCAAGACCGTTGGTGAAGGTCAGCACGTAGCCCGTGGGCGGACCGGCATAGGCGCCGAGCCCCGCGGCGGCCAGCATCTTGCCGAGGTCGCCACCGATCAGCTGCGGGCTGACAGCGTTGGAATGCGCCGCCGGGACGGTCGTGACCTTGACGCCGCCGACCGTGCGGGTGCTGCCGAAACGGGCGAGCTGCGCCAGTTTCGGATCGCCTCCCTTCTCCTTCAGCTTGGCCGCGAAGACCCGCGGCATCTCGCTGCCCACCACGATCCGCGCATTCTTCGCCATGGCGATGTTCACGGTGTTGGTGCTGGGATAGGAGATCTCCGAGAGTACCGGCTTGTCGCAACCGCCGGCGTTCGGCTCGGGCTGGTGCTTGTCGCCGACATGGTCGCCGTGCATGTGGCTGACCAGGATGGCGTCGATCTTGCCGAGTCGCGGATCGTCGCCGCCGGCCACGGTGCGGCCGGGATCGTAGAGCAGCCGCGTGCCGTCCGGGTCCTCGAAGATCATCGCCCGGTCGAACTTGCAGAACTCGCCCTTGAACAGGCCCAGCGGTGTCACCTTCACGTCCGCGGCCGCGGCAGCGCCCGTGACGCCGACGACCGCCCCCAGGATCGCACCCGCGATCCATAACTTGCGTTGCATGGTTGCCTCCAGGATGTCTCTGATCAGAACGCAGAATTACGTCGACAGGGGCCCGGCGGCGCACCGCCCGGGGCGGAGGCCTCAGGCCCCACCGGATTCTCGCTGTCTCCCCGCCCGGTGGCGTGAGTTCCCGTCCGGTTCCCGCGATGGTGACAGCAATGGCGGTCGTCGCCAACTGAGCAAGCCGTGAACGCCCGCTCGCGGCCGTCGCCGTCAGGCGCCTTCCCGGTCGCCGCGATGCGCCAGCCAGCGCCGCAGCAGCACCCACAGTCCCAGCAGGACGAGACCGAACAGCAGGGCGATCCAGAGCAGGCCGAACACCATGCCGGCCTCGCCGGTGGCCAGCACCGAGACCAGCAGGGCCAGGGCGATAAGCCAGACCACGATCGCCCGCGGTCGGATGCCTTCGGGGCGTGTCAGCAATGCAATCCCTCCGCCGGCCTCGCCGGCAGCGGGCTCAGGCCGGAATGGCGTCGCCCGCCGGTCCAGCTTCCGCCGTTCCCAACCAGGGCGCAAGACTGTCCTCGTTGGCCCGCCGGTAGTTCACGAAGGCGTTGGCGCTGAGCACCACATAGAAACTGTCCATGTCGATCAGCACGAAGCCGCGTTCGTACAGCGCCCGCGACAGCGCCGCGATATCCTCGCTGTAGAGCCGCCGGCGCCCCAGCAGCCGCCGCAGCAGTTTCTCGGGCAGTCGGTAGCGTCCGGCGGGCTTGCCGCCGAAGCTTTCGGCATGCAGGGCCGTCAGCGCCGCGGCCGCCCTTTCGAAGGTAGGATCCAGCATGGAGGTCCATCCGAGACAAAGAAAAATTGTCTATAGACAAATTATTCTCTCATTTCTATAGGGACGCTTTCGGGCCGAGGGCCCGTATCGGGAATCCCGCCATGTCCGCCTCACCCTCCGCGCCGGCCGCCGGCGCGCCGCGCCGCCGCCGTGCCTCGAGCGAACCGACGGTGATCGGCTGGCGCGAAACCGTCGGCCTGCCGGAGCTGGGCCTGCACGACCTGCCGGCCAAGATCGACACCGGCGCGCGCACGTCGGCGCTGCATGCCACCCGCATTCGCGAGGTCACTGAAGACGGCGAGACCTGGGTCGAGTTCGATCCGCCGCGCCACGCCGGCCGGCGACCGCCGCGCTGCCGCCTGCCGCTGCACGACCGCCGCGCCGTCAAGAACACCAGCGGCGTGCCCGAAGTGCGCTATATCGTGCGCACGCCGTTCGTCATCGCCGGCAGGCGCTGGCAGATCGAACTGTCGCTGACCAACCGGGCGGACATGAGCTTTCCGATCATCGTCGGCCGTGCCGCGATACGCCGGCACCGCCTGCTGGTGGATTCGGGCCGCTCCTACCTGACCGGACGTCCGCAGAGAAAGAAACGTTCCTCGCACCCGAAGAAGGGAGAGAGCGCATGAAGATCGCCATGCTCGCCCGCAATCCCGATCTCTATTCGCACCGCCGCCTCTGCGAGGCCGCCGAAGCGCGCGGACACGAGATCGACATCATCAACACGCTGCGCTGCTACATGAACATCGCGTCGCGCCGCCCGCGGGTCTATTACAACGGCGAACGGCTGCCGACCTACGATGCGATCATTCCGCGCATCGGCGCATCGGTGACCTTCTACGGCCTCGCGGTGCTGCGGCAGTTCGAGATGATGGGGGTCTACCCGCTGAACGAGAGCGTGGCGATCGGGCGAAGCCGCGACAAGCTGCGCTCGATGCAGTTGCTGGCCCGCGACGGCATCGGCCTGCCGGTCACCACCTTCGCGCACGATCCCAAGCAGACCGAGGAGGTGCTGAAGCTGGCCGGCGACGCGCCGCTGGTGGTCAAGCTGCTGGAAGGCACCCAGGGGATCGGCGTGGTGCTCGCCGATACCGACCGTTCGGCCAAGTCCGTGATCGAGGCCTTCCGCGGCGCCGGGGTGAACATCATGGTGCAGGAATTCATCAAGGAGGCCGGCGGCACCGACATCCGGGCCCTGGTCGTCGGCAACAAGGTGGTCGGCGCCATGCAGCGCACCGGTGCCGAGGGCGAGTTCCGCTCGAACCTGCATCGCGGTGGCAGCGCCAGCGCGGTCCGGATCACGCCGGAGGAACGGGCGACCGCGGTACGCGCGGCGAAATGCATGGGACTGGCGTTCTGCGGCGTCGACATGCTGCGCACCAACCACGGTCCGGTGGTGATGGAGGTCAATTCCTCGCCCGGTCTCGAGGGTGTCGAGAAGGCCACCGGCGCCGACATTGCGGGCCGGGTGATCGAGCATCTCGAGAAGAACGCCAAGGCCTGGGCGACACGCACCAAGGGCCGCGGCTGATGGTGTCTCGCAAGGCCTTCGAGATCGGCTCGGAGCGCGTCGAGGCCGGCAGCCGCCGCACGGTGGCGCTGCCGATCGGCATCCTTTCCGACCACACCCCGGTCACCATGTCGGCGCACGTGGTGCACGGCCGGCGGGACGGTCCGACCGTGTTCGTCAGTTCCGGCATCCACGGCGACGAGGTGATCGGCGTCGAGATCGTGCGCCGGCTGTTGCGCCTGCCAAACCTGCGGACCCTGCGCGGCACCCTGGTGGTGGTGCCGATCGTCAACACCTTCGGCTTCATCAACCATTCGCGCTATCTGCCGGACCGGCGCGACCTCAACCGCAGTTTCCCCGGCAGCGCCGGCGGATCGCTGGCGGCCCGCATCGCCCATCTGTTCATGCAGGAAATCGTCTCCCGCTCCGATACCGGCATCGACCTGCATTCCGCGGCCGTGCATCGCACGAACCTGCCGCAGATCCGCGTCGCGCCGGACGATCCCGAAGTGCTGGCGCTGGCCGCCGCGTTCGGCGCACCGGTCATCCTGACCGCGCCGCTGCGTCCGGGTTCGCTGCGCCAGGCCGCGCGCGACATCGGCATCGACGTCTTGCTGTTCGAAGCCGGCGAGGGCCTGCGTTTCGACGAGTTTGCGGTGCGCGCCGGCGTCGCCGGCATCCTTCGCCTGCTGCGCCATCTCGACATGGTTCCCGCCCGGGGCATCCCGCCGTTGCGCACCCCGTCGCTGGTCTGCGCCTCCAGCCGCTGGCTGCGCTCGCCGGCCGGCGGCCTGCTGCGCACCTACAAGGCCGAGGGCGACGTGGTCGCCAGGGACGAACCGCTGGCCCGTGTCGCCGATCCCTTCGGCGAATCCGAGGAAACGATCCGCGCGCCGCGCGACGGCGTGATCATCGGACGCACGGTGATGCCGGTGGTCAACGAGGGCGACGCGATCCTGCATCTCGCCGCGCCGCAGACCCCGAAGGTCGCGGAAGTCGCGCTGGACGACATCACGGCCCAGCTCGAGAGCGATCCGCTGTTCGACGAGGACGAAATCCTCTGACCGCAGCGGATTGCGGCGCGATCAGGCCTCGCCGCGCGCGGCGGTGACGACCAGTTCGACCAGGTCGTCGCCTTCCAGGTCGACGCCGACGCAGGCGCGCAGGGGCAGATTGTCGCGATCGACCCATTCGTCCCAGGCCCGGTTGAATTCGGGCTTCTGCGCGATGTCGGCCAGATAGATCATCACCATCAGGATCCGGCTCTTTCCGCTGCCGGCCTCGGCCAGGTGGGCATCGACGGTGGCCAGCGCCTGCCGGGCCTGCGCATGGAGCGACGGCGACTTGTCCGTCGCCACCGCGACCGTGGTGATCAGGCCGGCATGTTCGACGATGCGGGCGCGGGTGGGCGAGTAGCGCGACGGTCCGTGGCGCAGGATCGGCAGCATGCGGATTCTCCCGAAACAGGCGCCCAGATACGGCGCATGGCCTGCCTATCACGCACCGCGGGTCGCCGTCCGGTCCTTGCCGGCCGGCCTGTCTGATGGCATAGCCCGCCGCCATGACGCGCACACGGATCATGTATGTCGAGGACAAGGCGGACTCGCTGAACGGGCCCGCGCGGATCGGGCGTGTCCGCTTCTCGCGCAGCGGACGCACCCTGCACTATGCCGGCCGCACCTTCCAGCCGCTGAAGCCGTGCGGCTACAAGGCCAACTATGTCGATGTCGCCAACGGCAGGCGCTACTGGATCTCCGGTCCGCGCAGGGACGGCCGCGACCGGCTCTATCCCGAGAGCACGCGGCCGGTGGCGATCGATCCGGACGTGGCGGCGGAATACTGGCGGGACATCCGCGGCCTGCCCCGCCCCCGATCCTGACGACACGTACCGGATCTGCCGGCGCTCAGCCCTCCGCCCCGGCCCGGTCGATGGCAGCGCGGATCAGTTCCATCGCCTCTTCGGCCTCGCCCCAGCGCTTGACCTTCACCCACTTGTCCTTCTCCAGATCCTTGTAGTGCTGGAAGAAGTGGGCGATCTGGTCGCGCAGGATCGGCTGGATATCCCGGTAGGAGCCGACATGCCCGTAATAGGGATGCAGGGAGTCGACGGGCACGCACAGCACCTTCTCGTCCAGGCCGGCCTCGTCCTCCATCAGCAGGACGCCGATTGGGCGCGAGCGGATGACCACGCCGGGGATCACCGGGACCTGGCCGAGCACGCCCACGTCGGTGGGATCGCCGTCCTCGGACAGGGTGTGCGGGATGAAGCCGTAATTCACCGGGTAATGCATCGCCGTGTGCAGGAAACGGTCGACGAACATCGCGCCGGAACGCTTGTCCAGTTCGTATTTCACCGGACTGCCGCCCATCGGAATCTCGATGATCACGTTGACGTCGTAGGGCGGGTTCTCGCCGATGGGGATCCTGTCGATCTGCATGCCTCGCTCCCGTGGAGCGGCGGCCGTCAGCCGCCGTCGCGCGCCTGTTTCAGGGCCTCGATACGCGCCCGCGCCGCTTCGCGCGACTCCAGGTAGTCCGGATCGGAACCGTCCGATGCGGCGCCGGCGCCGTCCTGGCGCGGTTCGGCGAACCGGACCGTCGCCAGCGCACAGGTCGCATGCACCTTCTTGGCCCGATGGGCGAACGCGACCCAGGCTTCGGGCCAGATGCTCAGGCCCGAATAGTCGATCAGGAAATACCATTTCCGGCCGCTGATCTCGACCCGCCGCTCGAGCCGGTCGTAGAAGGCGTTCACCTCGGCCGAATTGCTGAAGCGAAGACCGGCGAGACTGACCTCGGCGACGTTCTCATCCGCGTCGAAGCGAACCCGTCCGGCATCGCCCGCCGCCTGCTCGGCCGCGGCGACATTGTCGCCCGCCGCCGGCCCCTCCTCGCCCGCCGCATAGACGGTTTCCGCGAGATGGGCGATGCCGCGTTCCAGGCGGGCGCAGGCGCTGAGCGCGGTCTCGACGAACTGCCGGCGCTCGGCGTCGGCGAGGTCGGGATAGTCGCGCAGGATCTCCAGCGCGCCGCGCACCGCGGTCAGGGGCGAGACGAAATCCCGCTCGACCGTTGTGTTGAGGGCCAGGCTCGAACCGGGCGCCGGCCCGTCCGCGGCCATGCCGACAACGCTCCGCCGCTCAGATCGCCAGGTATTGCTGGCGCAGATCGGCGTTGTCGAGCACCTCCTGGGCCTTGCCGTCGAACACCACCTGGCCCATGTCCAGGATGATCGCCCGATCCGCCAGGTGCAGGGCGGCGATGGCGTTCTGCTCGACGATGATGGTGGTCATGCCCAGGGTCTTGATCTGCTCGAGGGTCTTCTCGATCTCCTGCACGATCACCGGCGCGAGCCCTTCATAGGGCTCGTCGAGCAGCAGCAGCTTGACGTCGCGGGCGAGCGTCCGGCTGATCG
>JBGTSP010000019.1:0-29850 GCA_041940205.1 Alphaproteobacteria bacterium | reverse complement strand
CTCGGCGTGCAGGCGCTTTCGATCGCCAACCAGTCGCCGCAGTCGATTCTGAGCCTGTTCCAGTAAGAACTCTGATCGGGGAGAACCCCCGGCTTAGGAGCATCGAGCCCCATGGCACTCAAACTCTCACTCAAGCCTGGCGAGAAGGTCGTCGTAAACGGCGCCGTGCTGCAGAACGACGACCGCCGGACCAGCATCGTGGTGCAGAACCACGCATCGATCCTCCGCGAGAAGGACATCATGCTGCCCGAGCAGGCCACCACCCCGGCCCGCCGGATCTACTTCGCGATCATGATGCTCTACCTCCAGGAGGGGGACAGCGAGCAGTACCGCGACCAGTTCGTCCAGCGCATGGGCGAGTTCATCAACGTGCTGTCCACGCCCGAGGCCATCACGACCTGCTTCGCCATCGTCGAGCATGTCCACATGGGGGCGTTCTACAAGGCACTCACGCAGTGCCGCAGTCTGTTTCCGTTCGAGGAAGAAAGGTTGAGTCATGTCCCTTCAGCAGCATAGTTACGCCAGCTACGCCGCGGCCCAGAACACCGTCGAGGATCCCCGGCAGATCGAGTACCGCCTGTTCGCCCAGGTCACCAAGGCCCTGATGGACGTGACGGAAGGCTGCTCGCGCGACACGATCAAGGCCGTCCACTGGAACCGGCGGCTGTGGCTGACCCTTCAGTCCGACTGCGCCAACGACGCCAACGGCCTGCCCGACGAGGTCCGTGCCGGCATCATCTCGCTGGCGATCTGGGTCGACAAGCACAGCCGCAAGGTGTTGCGCGGTGAAGGCGAGATCGAGCCTCTGATCGAGGTCAACCGGTCGATCATGGAAGGCCTGGCCGCCTGAGTGGCGGCCGGCCTCTCCGGCCCGCGTACCGGGGCCGGAGATCTGCCGCATCCCTGAACGCTGCCGTCCTCGCCTAGCGCGAAGCCGACGGCGGACCGGCCCCGGCCGACAGGGAGCGGAGAAAGACCAGCAGATCGTCCGCGGCGCGACGGTCCAGGCGAAGCGGGTTCAGGATCCGCTCGCCGTCGGCATGAAGGCGCTCGATGTCGAGCTCGGAATAGTGCCGCACCACCGCTTCGAGATCCGCCAGCGAACCGTCATGCATGTAGGGAGCCGTCTGGGCCACGTTGCGCAGCGACGGCACCTTGAAAGCGCCCCAGTTGCGGTGCCGCACCGCGACCTGCCGGCTCAGCCGGGCCCGCGGACCGGTCCTGTCCGCCGAGAACGGACCCAGCCTGTTGTAGCGACTGGCCTGCATTTCCCGGATGCCGCCGTGGCGGCCCGGATCGACCCGGCCGTCGGAACGAAAATGCGCCAGCCCGGTGCTTTCGAACTCGCCGCTCGTGAACAGCGGGCCGAAATGGCAGACGCTGCAGCGGCCTTCCCCGACAAACAGCTTCAGTCCCCGCCGCGCCGCGGCCGGATAGCGCCGCATCGCCGGCCGGTCGCCGCTGGCGAGCGCGTCGCGAAACGCGTCGAACGGGGTTCGCGGGCTGACCTGCGTCTCCTGCCAGGCGGCGATCGCCTTGGCGACGTTCACCGCGACCGTCTCGTCGGGGTCCGCCGCCGCGGGCCGGGCGAAGACGCGGGCATAGTCGGCGGCGTGGGCGGCATCGCCGCGGATGAAGGCGGCGGTGCCGGCAAGGCCGAGCGCCATCTCCTCGACCGCCAGCAGCGGCCGCAGGCTGGCGGCCCAGAGCGAGTCGGAGGCGCCGTCCCAGCCGAACCAGCGCATCAGGCCGGAATTGAGCACGCTCGGCGCGTTGCGGTGGATCGGCCCCTGGCCGGTGCTCACCGGCTGGCCGTCCGTGAAGGCGCGGTGGGACAGGTGACAGGAGGCACAGGCCATGCGCCGGTTCGAGGACAGGCGATGTTCCTCGAACAGGCGGCCGCCGAAGGCGATCGCGGCGGGGTCGCCGGAGACGGCATTGCTCGGATCGCGCGCCGGCGCGGGCGGCCAGGGCCCGTGGGCAAGAATGGTCGCGCGCTCGCCGGCGCTGTAGATCGCGGCGGGATCGCCGGTTTCGCCGGCCCCGGCACCGGCGCCGACCGGCAGCACCAGGAGGACCGCAAGCAGGGCGCGGATCACGGCGTCAGCGCGAAGCGGAAGCCTACCGCGCGTTCGGGGGCGCGCAGTACCAGCTCGGCCTGCCAGTGCCCGGGCATGTGCAGCAGCACGTCGCCGACCCGCGCCCGGCCGGCGCCGAGGGGACGGATGGCGGGCAGGTAGTTGGTGCCATGACCGTGCGCCGGCATGCGGGCGTCGAAGGAAAGCCGTCCCGTGAGCGGTCGACCGTCCGCGCAGACCAGGACCTCGATGGCGAAGGGCCGGTTGATCGGCGGCGGATCGGGAAGCGGGCGATAGCGCAGCACCGCGCCGTCGTCGCCCGCGACCCGGTGCGCGTCGCCGCCGTCGCAGGCAAGCGGGGCATCGTCGGCGCGGGCCGGTCCGGTTCCCCCGATCGCCGTCGCCAGCCCGGCGAGGGCCAGCAGGACGAGCCCGGCGCGCATGTCAGCGTTTCAGGGACAGATCGGCAAGGCGCTCCGCGTTGCGCCAGGCGATGTTGTCGGCCAGCGCCGGCGGCAGGTCGTCCAGCCAGGCGCGCGACCAGTCCGCATGCTCGCCGACATAGTACCAGCGCTCGGGGGTGTAGGTGTCGGTGCCGACCATGAAGCGGTCGGGAAAGGCCTCGAACACCGCGCGCCATTCCGGCGCGACCCGGCCGCCATTACCGTGTTCGGAGCGGAAGGCGAGATCGCTCCAGAGGTTGGGGTAGGTCCCGAGCATCTGCGCCACCTCCTCGGGCCCGGTGAAACCGGAATGGGCCCACAACACGCGGATCTCCGGATCCTGGGCGAACAGGCGGCGAACCGCCTCGGCGTCGGAATGGGCGTGCAGGAACAGGTCGTGCTCACGGGCCAGGCGCACCACGCTCCGCAATACCGGCAGGTCGGCATCCTCGCCGAACACGTGGAACTCGCCGATTCCGGCATAGCGGTGGCGCGAGAGCCGGTCCTCGAGCATCGCGATCACGCTGTCGTCGCGAACCCAGGTGCCGGTTTCGCCGCGCTTGCGATAGGGACGCAGCACCGGGACGATCAGGTCGGGGGCCACGGCATGCAGTTTCTGCGTGCCCTCGTCGGAGGACGAGGAGACGAAGGCGCGTTTCAGGCCGGCCGCCCGCAGGGTGGCCACGGCCTCGGCGGGCGGCAGCCGCTCCCAGGCATCGTGGCTGTAGTGGATATGCACGTCGATGATCGCGCGCTCGGCGTCCGCCGCGGTGGCGGCAAGGCAGGCGAGGAGGGCGAGGCTGAGAAACCGGATCATGGCGGAGGCTCCGCGTTGCAGGTCCGGTATTTCGCCACAGGCGCCCGCGGGCAGGCAAGTCACGTCGCCGCGCGCGAACGGGCGGCGGAGAGGGGCCTATCCCAGCAGGCCGAGCGAGAGCTGCGGGAACCAGACCACGGCGATCAGCACGCCCAGCATCAGCACGATGAAGGGCAGGACCGCGCGGCAGATCAGCAGGAAGGGTTCCTTGAAGGCGGTCATGGCGACGATCAGGTTCAGGCCGATCGGCGGCGTGAGATAGCCGATCTCCAGGTTGACCACCATGATGAGGCCGAAATGGATCGGATCGATGCCGTAGGCCGCCGCCACCGGCATCAGGATCGGCGCCAGCATCAGGATCGCCGAGCCGATGTCGATCAGGCAGCCGACCGCCAGCAGGAACAGGTTGAGCAGGATCAGGAACAGGATCTTGTTGTCCACCGAGGCCGACATCCAGCGGGCGAAGTCCTGCGGGATCTGCTCGGCGGTCAGCAGCAGGTTGATCGACAGCGCCACGGCGACGATCGGCAGCAGCGTGCCGAGCAGGCGCGAGGTCTCGATGGCGATCTCGTAGAAATCCCGCAGGGTGAGTTCGCGATGGATCACCATCTCGACGATCAGGGCATAGCCCACGGCCACGGCCGCCGCCTCGGTCGCGGAGAAATACCCGCTGTAGATGCCGCCGAGCAGGATGATCGGGGTGAACAGGGCGAAGATGCCCCGCTTCATCGCCGCCACGAAATCGTCCAGGGAGAACGGCCGGGCCTCGATGTGACGGTTGACCGCGAAGGAGTAGATTGCCAGCACGCCGGTCAGCAGCAGGCCGGGAATGATGCCGGCGATGAACAGGTCGGCGATCGATTTCTCGGTGACGATGCCGTACAGGATCAGCGGGATCGACGGCGGAATGACGATGCCCAGCGTGCCGCCCGAGCACAGGGCGCCCAGCGCGAAGCGGCGGTCGTAGCCTTCCTTCAAGAGCGCGGGATAGAGGATCGAGCCCACAGCCAGCAGGGTCACGGGCGAAGAGCCCGAGAGCGCGGCGAACACGGCGCAGGACAGGATCGTCGCCACCGCCAGGCCGCCGGGCAGCCAGGTCGTGAGCGCCCGCATGATCGCGATCAGCCGTTCGGCGATGGAGCCGCGGGTCATGATGTTGCCGGCCAGCACGAACATCGGAATGGCCAGCAGCACGTCGCGGTTGACGCTGGTCCAGACGTCGTCGATCAGCCAGGTCAGGTTGCCGCCGCCCCAGACCAGGTGGGCGTAGCCCGCCGCGACGAACAGGATCAGCACGATGTTCTGGCGCGCGACCAGCAGCGCCAGGACCAGGAAGAACAGGATGAGCGCCATCATCGTCTCAGCCCTCCACCACTTCGGGCACCGGCTTCAGGTCGGGCCGCAGCAGGAAGATCAGGTGGCGCAGGGCCGAGGAATAGAAGGCGTAGGCGATGACCGACTGGAACGGCCAGAGCGGCCAGTACAGCACCGCGGCGCGGTCCTGGTTGGTGTAGGTGTCGATCAGGTAGAACGTGGCGGTCACGCCGAGGGCGAGAAACAGCACCGCCGAAAGGGCATCGCCGATCCGCGGAAACAGCGGCCGGATCGATGCCGGCGGCCAGTTGTCGGCGAACTGCGGACGCAGATGCGCGTTCGCCGCCGTCGCCAGGCAGAGCCCGAGAAACCCGGCGTAGATCGCGGCGAACACGGCAATTTTCTGGGAACCCCAGATCGTCGTCGAGAACAGCTCGCGCGCGACGATCTCGCCGAGCAGCAGGCCCGCCACGATCACGTAGGCGATCGCGGCGGCTGCCGACTCGACGCGGGCCAGGCCCTTGAGAAAACGCTCCATACGGAAGGCGGTCCGGCGAGCGCCGGACTCAGGCCGTCAGCTGCACTTCTGCTTGGCGGTCTGGATCTGCTTCCAGATCTCCGGCGCCTTGTTGCCGATCTCGTCGATCAGCTTCATTGCCGCCGGCTCGGCGAACTTCTTCCACTGGGCGATCTGCTCCTCGGACAGCCGGTAGACCGGAGCGCCGGCCTTCTCGACCTTGGCAAGCAGGGCCGTTTCCGCGCCGCGGATCGCCTTGCGCAGGTCGCCGACGCGGGCATCGATCAGGCGAAGGGCTTCCTGATGCTTGGGCGTCAGCTTGTCCCAGACCCGCTTGGAAACGGTGACGGTGCCGATGTCATGCGTGAACTTGCCGACGATCGTGTGCGGCGCCAGCTTCGGCAGGCCGATGGCGATGCCGTAGACGGTCGAGGTCTGGATGCCGTTGACCTGGCCGGTCTTCAGTGCCGGCACCATGTCGACCACGCCCATCGGCACGCCGTTGACCCCGGCCTCGGTCCAGAACAGGGCCGTGGCGCGGGTCGGCGGAATGCGCATCTTGAAGCCCTGCGCCTTGTCCGGCGTCACGATCGGCTCCTTCGCCGAGATGTAGGAGTGTCCGACCTCGACCCAGGACAGGGTCACGAGGCCCGACTTGTTCATGTAGTCCTCGAAGATCGGCCGGACATGGTTGTCGAAGACGCAGTCGGACTGGGCCGGATCGCGGAACAGGTAGGGGGCCGAAAGCAGGGCGAACTCGGGCACCAGCAGCGAGGTCGCGACACCGGACTGACCGGACATGTCGATCCGGCCGCGCACCACCTGGCGGATCACGGTCTGCTCGTCGCCGAGCTGGGAGGAATAGAACGGAGTGATCTTCAGGTCCGGCGCGGCCTTCTCCACGTCCGCGATCGTGGTCTTCAGGAACGTGCCCCAGGGGGTGTTCTCCGGCGCGGCGGTGGCGTAGCGCAGTTCCGTCTGCGCCCCGGCGGCGCTGGCGGCAAGCATGACGGCGGCCGCGGCGGCGGCAACAACGGCGTTATTCATTCAGGTGTCCTCCCGGATCAGGGTTTTCGCCGAAACGCTGCGGTCCCGTGCGAGAACGAGACAATACGTCCGCCGATCACGTGCGGTAAAGCAGTTGCCTGAATTATTCCCGTGCGGTCGCGCAAGTGCCTGATTCCGCGACGTCAGGCAGGCCGAAATCGCCCGGATGTCGGATTGCGCCGCCGGTATTCGGGTTAATCGCGGAATCCCGGCCTCGAGATAGGTTTATCTGAAACTTTTTTGTACTACCCCAAAGCGAGGGAGTTCCCGCCGCAAGCCCGCCCGCCCGGTTAACGTTTCGCCCGTCGAGGCCGGGGCGCATGTGATCGATCGCCCGGTTCCGGTGCGCGGCATCCCTGCAATGCTTTCCTCGACTGCCCGGTATCCCCGATGATCGAGTGTCGGTTTCTCTTTTCTTTGCCGCAATGGTTAAGAGCAAGTACAGGGAAAATCGACGGTGACAGGTAAATACCGCGAATACCTTGGCTTAACGAATGCGTTTTCTGTAACAAACGGGTGCGCGTCTGCCGGTCATTCTTTCTGATAACCTTCCGTTAAGGCCCGTGGCGCATGTTCGGCACAACGAAAAGATGCCAACCAGACGGATGGTACGAGCATGCGATATCGGGATCCGGTAACCTCTGCGACACGGTTTGCGGGCGACACGCTGGCGGAGATCGGCAATGCCGGCCTGTCTCCGAACCCGATCAATTTCATGATCCTCTACAACGACAATGCCGGCCATATCCCGGAACTGTCGCAGGATCTGCGTACCCTGCGCGCCGCCGAATCCCTGACCGACGAGGAGTGCGAACGCCTCTACGACATGTATTTCGGTACCGAGGCGGAACGCGCCGATCTGGAGCGCGCCAGCGGCGAGATCGTCGATCGCCTGACCGAGGCGCTTTCCGCCGTGGGCGATGCCAGCAGCTCGATCGGCGATTTCGGCAAGGTCCTGAGCCAGGCCCTGCCGACACTGACCTCGGGCGGCGACGTCACCGCGGTCGTGCGCGCCCTGGTCGAGGGTACGCGCTGCATGCAGGAGCAGAACAAGCTGCTGCAGACCCGGCTGGAAGCGACCTCGGCCGAGATGGAACGCATGCATCTGCATCTGGAGGAAACCCGCCAGGCGGCGGAGACGGACGGTCTGACGGGTCTCGCCAATCGCCGGCGTTTCGATCAGGGGCTTGCGGACATGACCCGGCAGGCCCGGGATGAAGGCACGCCCCTTTGCCTGCTCGCGATCGACATCGATCACTTCAAGGGGTTCAACGACACCTACGGCCACCAGGTCGGCGACCAGGTGCTGCGCCTTGTCGGGCATCTGATCAGGGAGAACACCAAGGGGCAGGATCTGCCGGCCCGCTATGGTGGCGAGGAATTCTTCGCCCTGCTGCCCAACACCGCGCTGGGCAATGCCATGGATCTGGCGGACAAGCTGCGGACCATGATCGAGAACAAGAAGATCGTGCGTCGCCAGACCGGCGAGGAACTGCGCCGGGTCACGGTCTCGATCGGCGTCGCGCACTACCGTCCGGGCGAGGAGACCCGCGACTTCATCGAACGCGCCGACCAGGCGCTCTATGCCGCCAAGGATGGCGGCCGCAACCGGACCGTCAGCGAACAGGCCCTGCTCAAGAGCGTCGCCTGATCGCGATACGGAAGCGGAAGCTTCCGGGCCGCCGGCAAGCGCTCTAGTCTGGCGCTCCCGCAGCAAAGGGGAGCGTCCTTGCCATGTCCTCAGGCCGGCCCGTCGTGGCGATCATCCAGGCCCGAATGACCTCGACCCGGCTGCCGGGCAAGGTGCTCGTCGACATTGCCGGAAAACCGGCGATTGCCTGGATGCTGGATCGGCTGCGCGCGGCGCGGGAGATCGACCGCATCGTTGTCGCCACCACCGTGAACGCCACCGACGATCCCGTCGCCGGCTTCTGCCGGAACGCCGGCGTCGATGTCTTTCGCGGCGACGAGGCCGACGTGCTGGGACGCTATTGCGCGGCCGCGGAAGCCTTCGATGCGGCCAGCGTCGTCCGGCTGACGGCCGATTGCCCGATGATCGATCCCGCGATCGTGGACCGGGTGATCGCCCGCTTCCTCGAGGGCGATCTCGACTATTGCTCGAACTATATCGAGCGGACCTATCCCATCGGGCTGGATACGGAAGTGTTCTCCCGCGCGGTGCTGGAGCGCTGCGGACGGGAGGCGCGGAGCGCGTATGCGCGCGAGCATGTCACGCCGCTGATGCGCGACGCCGATCCGGAACAAAGGGGGCTCGATCTGAAGCGCGGCCACGTGCGCCACGAGGCGGATTTCTCGCATATCCGCTGGACGCTCGATACGCCCGAGGACCTCGAGATGCTGCGCGGCTACTTCGCGGTGCTGCCCGAGGGCTTCACCTGGCAGCAGGCGCTGGCGGCGGCGACGCGGGACCCGGCGTTGCTGGTCGTCTCGGAGACGCCGGAGATGCGCACCCGGCGCCTGCATCGCGAACGGGTCGCGGGCGACGGGGCCTCCTGACGGACGGCGGGTCTCAGCCGGCGAAGTCGGCCTTCTCCATCAGGAACCAGTTGAAATCGTCCTGCGGGAAGCGCTTGTCGCGGTGATAGCTGAAACCGTAGGTGACGAGTTTCAGGCCGTGGCGGTCCATCAGCTCGCCGGCGAAGTCGCGCTTGAACAGCCGCTCCTCGTTGCCGCGGTAGGTCACGCTCACCGGACTCGGATTGTAGTACTCGACCACCAGCACATAGCGGTTCGAGAGCGTCACCAGATTGCGGTAGACCTTCTCGAGGGCATCGGGGTTGATGTGGATCAGGACCGTCTTGGTGAATGTCAGGTCCGCCTTCGGCAGGTCGAGCGGTTCGAGGATCGAGCCAAGGTGGATGTCGCCCAGGTCCTTCTTGGCGGCGATCGCCTGCGCGGTCTCGTTGATCTCCACGCCGGACAGGGCGATGCGCGGATCGATGAACCGGATCGCCTCCAGGTTCAGCCCGATGTTGCAGCCCAGTTCGAGCACCGAGGTCAGGTCGACACAGGGCTCCAGGATCCGGGAAAACAGGTTGATGTCGGCGCGCAGGATGCCTTCCTCGGCGTTGCGGGCGATGTAGGAATCGCCGAATTCGCCGGCCCAGAAGTTCTCCTGTTCGGTCTCGTAGGCGCTCATGATAACGGGCTCTCCGGGGTTCTCGGGGCGGCGGAAGCGCCCGCCTCGTTCTGCTGATAGGCGATCATGCCGGCGCGCTCAATCCGGGCGCGAGCGCCCGGTCTCTTGAGAGTTCTTCCAGAATGATCCGGCCGGCGCGCCGGCCGGCATCCCGCCTGCCGCTCGAGAAGTAGCGGTCGATCAGCCGTTCGCGCGCTTCCGCGCGCTGCCGCCAGCCTGCCTCGATCGCCTCGATCGGCTGCGAGAGAAACTCGCGAAGGCGCGCGCACATCTGCGGATCGGCATAGTCGAAGAAGAACAGGCCGGCCTCGAACAGCGGACGAGCCTCCTCTTTCAGCGGCAGATGGTCGGGAAATTCGATGAAGACCACCGGTTTGCCGGACATCAGGCAGTGCCCCACGGTACTGGAGGCCCGCGCGGTCACCAGGACCCGGCTGTCGGCGAAAAGGTAGCTGGCATTCAGCTTGCCGCCGAAGACCCGGATGTTGCTCCGGCCTTCGGCGTGGCGTTCGACCGGGTCGGGGTCGACGTAGCTTTCCGCCGGATAGGTCTTGTAGAAGACCCGGTGCGGCAGCCGCGAAAAGACCTGGTCGATCAGCTCGAATTCCGGTCCCATCCGGTCCACGTCGTTGAGGGCCGCGGTCGGAAAGACGCGATAGCTGCAATACAGGTTGGTGGAGATGTAGGCGATCGGCGGGGCGTCGGGACGCGGCTTGCGGTAGGAGCCGGTGTCGAAATACTCCCTCGGCATGCCCACCGGGTGGGCCCGGCCGACCGCGTTGGGAATGCTGTTGAGAACTTCGGCGGCGGCCTTGTTGAAGCAGAACACGTGATCGCTGGCGCCGGTCTCCTGGATCGCCCTGTCGGTATGGGCGAACGCGCCGATCTCGTGCGTCACGCCGTGGCGGAAGGAGAATACCGGCACGCCGTGCTCGCGCGCGGCCATCAGCATGCCGGGGCCGAACGAACCCTTGGGAAAGTTGAGCAGGATCGCATCCGGCCTGCGGCGGCCGGCCGTATCGTCGAGGCGCCGGGACCAGGCCTCGCGGACCGCGAGCTCGAACTGCAGCGCCTGCGCCAGGTCGTCCCGGTACAGTTGCCGGACGACGGGCTGGGCCGCCCCGCACAGCCAGCGCGCGGCCAGCGGTTCGAACAGGGAGCAGGCCGTTTCCAGGATTCCGCTCGTATCGACGCTCCGGCTGTCGGTGGCGGGGACCACGCCGGCCGGTTCGAACTCCAGACGGAATCCTCTCAGCGCCAGGTCCAGGGCGGTTTCCAGCAGAAGCTGGTTTTCCGTGATGATGAGCAGCGTGCCGCGGGACAGGCGCCGGGGCAGGAACCGCGAGGCCCGGCGCAGCATGCCGAACAGGCGGCTGCGGGGCGAGAAACGCAGGCGGTCCAGAAACCCGCCGACGGCGGAACCGGGCTGCCGCGGCGCGACGTCGCTGCGCACGATCGTGAGCTTCGGGTTCGAGGCCAGCAGGGTCGGCCAGACGGTGCCGGAGGTGATGTCGCCCTTTTCGGGATCCACCTGTTCGAGAACGACGGCGCGCGGCTCCAGGAAGTCCGCGTCCTCCAGCATCGCCGCCTTGAGCAGGATCTGGGCGAAGAAGTCGACGGAGTGACGGGCGACGATCGTTGCCGCGAGAGGCAGTTCGGGCGTTGCCTCGATGGCGCGGCTGAGGGATGCGCCGAAGGCGCTCATCTCGTCCATGAACCGGCGCATGCCGGCTCCGGACAGCGATGCGTCGAGGACGCGGACCGGCAGCGGGCAGTCGCGGGCGAGGCCGGGAGAGAGACAGGCGACCCGCGCGCTGTCCGGCAGGCCGTGCCCGCGCGCCAGGTCCAGCGCCCGGCGGCTTTCCAGGAAGATCACGGGGGTCGCGTCGAGACGGTCTGCGGACGCGGAACGGCTGTCGCTCATGATGTCGGGAACGGCGGGCACGGCTGCCGTCAGGTTGCGTCCGCCAGGATCGTGCGCAGACGCTCGGCGTCCAGCCAGTCGTCGTTGCAGTCGCTCACGTAGGAGAAGTCCTCGGCGACGGGCCGGGCATCGGGATAGGAAATGTCGTCGTCGCGCGGCATCGGCGGCCGGATCACGAAGCGGTCGGCCAGCTCCACCGTGTTGCGGGCGTCGTCCTCGGTGATCATCATCTCGTGCAGCTTCTCGCCCGGACGGATGCCGACGAATTCGAGCTCCAGGTCGGGCGCCATCACCCGCGCCAGGTCGACGACCTTCATGCTGGGGATCTTCGGCACGAAGATCTCCTCGCCATGCATCAGTTCGAAGCAGGAGAGCACGAAGTCGACGCCCTGCTGCAGCGTGATCCAGAATCGCGTCATGCGCTCGTCGGTGATCGGCAGGGTCTGCGCGCCCTCGGCGATAAGCCGCCGGAACAGCGGCACCACGCTGCCGCGCGAACCGATCACGTTGCCGTAGCGCACCACGGCAAACTTCGGATCGCCGTCACCGACGATGTGCCGGGCCGCGGTGAAGATCTTGTCGGAGGCCAGCTTGCTGGCGCCGTACAGGTTGATGGGGTTCGCCGCCTTGTCGGTGGACAGCGCGATCACCCGCTTGATGTTGGCGCGCAGCGCCGCGCCGACAACGTTCTCCGCGCCGTGCACGTTGGTCTGGATGCACTCGAAGGGATTGTACTCCGCCACCGTGATGTGCTTCAGCGCGGCGGCATGGACCACATAGTCGACATCGCGGAAGGCGAGATCGAGACGGGCCGCGTCGCGCACGTCGCCGATGAAATAGCGCATCGCCGGATGGTCCTTGAACGGCGCCTGCAGCGCCATGTCCCACTGCTTGGCCTCGTCGCGGGAGAACACGATCACCTTCCGCGGGCTGTAGCGCTCCAGCACGTTGGCGATGAAGCGCCGGCCGAAGGAACCGGTGCCGCCGGTGATCAGGATCGATTGGTCGTCGAGGGAAAAGCTCATGATCTACGCCATCGTCTCGAAGGTACGGTGCCGCGGAGCGGCTCGGGCGAGCCGTTCCCCGGCAGGTCGCGACTGCGGTGGGGGCCGTTGCTCGGGCAACGGCGCGGGTGGGCTCTAACACACGGCATGGGCGACCGGAAGGCGGGAATTGCCGCGCCGCGGCCCTGTCGGGTGTCGTCGTTCAGCCGGTCGGGCGACCGGTCGCGTCCTGGCGGAAGACCCGCCACAACGCGCTCAGGATGCGCCAGTTCGCGCGCAGCCGGCGATCGAACCGCGGCGCGTCGGCGCGCGGCGTGCCGCTGACCGGAATCTGCTCGAACCGGGCGCCGCGGCGAATCGAATTGATCGCCAGCTCGGTGCCGATCGAATCGGAAGTATCGAAACGTCCGTTCGCCGCCAGCAGATCGAGATGGTAGCCCTTCATGCCGCAGAGAATGTCGTCGACCCCCAGGCGGGCCTTCACGTAGAGCCCCATGACCAGTTCCGCCAGCCGCTGCTTGCGCGGCCGGATGCCCAGCACCAGCGGCACGTCGCGATCGCACAGCAGTTCCGCGAAGCGCTCGATGAGAGCGGGGTCGTGCTCGCCGTCCGCATCCATGGTGACGGCGCAGCCGTAACCGCCCTCGCGGGCCAGTTCGAAGGCCTGGTTCAGCGTGCCGTCATAGCCTAGGTTGGCGGCGTTGCGATGGACCTGCGCGCCGGCCTCCCGGGCGGCTTCGCCGGTGGCATCGGGCGAGCAGTCGTCGACCACGATCACCGGCGCGAAACGCCGGGCCGCGGTGACCACGCCGCCGATCGTGCCCGCTTCGCGATAGGCCGGGATCAGGACGACGAGGCGAGATCGGTCCAATAGAGTTCCTTGCCGCGGGCCTTGTCGGCCGTCAGCACCTTGCCCACCACGTCGCCCATATGGGTCGGATCGATGGCGCCGACGGGGCAGGGACGCAGGGCCTCGACATGCGCTTCCTCCAGCACGGTTCCCGCGGGCAGGTCGCCGGTCAGGCGCAGGGCGCGGCGCTGGATCACCACGGTCTCGCTCTCGTTGCCCTCGATGCGCTTGATGCCGTCGCCCAGCGAGGCTTCGAGTTCGCGCGTGGCGTCGACCATCGCCCGCCAGGTGGTCGGGTTTAGGGCGAAGGAATGGTCGGGGCCCTCGCGGCTGTTGTCGTCGGTGAAGTGCTTCTCGACCACGCGCGCGCCCAGGGCGACGGCGCCGAGCACGGCGGAGTGGCCGGGCGTGTGGTCGGAGAAGCCCAGCGGCAGGCCCGGCCAGCGGATCGCGAAGGACTGCAGCACCCTGAGATTGACGAAGCCGAAATTCTCCAGGCTGCCGGTATAGTTGGTGTTGCACTGCATCAGGCAGAGCTTGCGGTTGTGGCGCAGGATCACGTCGACCGCCTGGACCACCTCGTCCATCGTGGTGGCGCCGCAGGCCAGCAGCACAGGTTTGCCGATCGCCGCGATGCGGGCGACGGCCGCGTGGAAGGTGATGTCGCCCGAGCCGATCTTGTAGGCCGGAATGATGTCCGCGAACATGTCGATCGCCTCGAAATCGTACGGCGTCGTCATGAAGGCGATCTTCGCTTCCTCGCAGGTTTCGCGCAGCGTGTCCGTCCAGTCCCGGCGCGTGTGGTACTGGTCGTAGACCTCGACCACCGACTTCTTCCAACTCGCCTGATGCGAAACCTGCCCCTCGGGGCCGGCGAAGCCGACATCGCTGACGATGCGGTCGGCCATGAAGTGCTGGAACTTGGCGCTGTCGGCGCCGGCTTCCTTCGCCTTCCAGATCAGGTCCTTGGCGCGCTCCAGGTCGCCATCGTGATTGGCCGCGATGTCGGCAATGAAATAGGTCGGCGCATTGATCGAGATCTCCTGACCGTCGATCTCGAACGCGGTGTCATAGGTCATCATCGCGGTGTCTTTCTTCTCGCTGCTTGAGGATGGCGGCGACCACGGTCGCGAGGTCGGGCAGAGTATAGCCGAGGACGGCTTCGGCGCGGCGGACGTCCAGGCCGCAGCATTGCGGCCGGGGCGGCGTCAAGGCCCCGACGCTGCCGGTTTTTGCGTGGCTCAGCCGCCGTCCGAGCTGCCGGGCGATTTCCCCGATGAAGGCGGCCTTGGAATAGACCGCGCCGGCGGCAAGGTTGAGTCGCCCGGTCGCTCCGGCGGCCAGCAGGTCGAAGCTGCCCCGGGCCATCGCGGCAACGTCGATGCTGGAGGTGAAGGCATCCGCGAACAGGCTGACGGGCGCGTCCTCCAGCACCACGCCGATCGCCCATTCGGCGAAGCTCGGGCGCTCCCAGCCGCGAATGCCGACGATGGATGTGCGCAGCACGAGGGCGCCGGGGGCCGTCAGCGCCAGGGCCTCGCCGGCGAACTTGCTGCGGGCATATTCGTTGAGCAGCGTGACCGGCGCGTCCTCGTCGTGCGGCCGGTCGCCGCCCGCGGGGAAGAAATGATCGGTCGAGACCTGCAGCAGCGGATTGCCGGTCCGCTGCGACCAGCCTGCCAGCATCGCCAGCGGGCGGGCGTTGATGCGCCAGGCGAGGCCCGGATCCTCCTCGCAGCCGGCGATGTCGGTCAGCGCCGCGCAGTTGATCACCAGATCGGGCCGCGATTCCGCCAGCGCGCGACCGGTCGCCTCCAGGTCCGAGATGTCGAGACGGATCGGCGCATCGTGACGGGCGGCCGTCAGGACCTCGTGGCCGCGTCGCCGGGCCTCGTGCCCCATCGCCTGTCCGAGCAACCCGGTGGCGCCGAGAATCAGAACGCGCATGGCGGGCGCCGGGCGGTCAGGCCTGGACGGCGCGGCTCGCGGCCGGCGCGTCGAGCAGAACGCCGCCCTGCATGCGGAACACATGGTCCGCCGTGTCCACCAGCGCCTGCTGGTGGGAGATCGCGAGGATCGTCACGCTGTCGCCCAGTTCCTGCAGGGTCTTGCAGATCTCGGCTTCCGTCACCGGGTCCAGCGCCGTCGTGGGTTCGTCCAGGATCAGCAGGCTGGGTTCGCGGATCAGGGCCCTGGCCAGCGAGATGCGCTGGCGCTGGCCGCCGGAGATCTGGGCGCCGCGCTCGCCGACCATGGTGTCGAGCCCGTCCTTCATCGCGGCGACGAAATCCGCGGCGCCGGCCCGTTTCAGGGCGCTCATGACCGCTTCGTCGTCGATGTCGGCCTGGCCCATGGTGATGTTGGCCCGCACGGTATCGTTGAACAGGATCAGCTCCTGCGGGACGTAGCCGATGCTGCGCCGCCAGCGGGCGATATCGATCTCCTCGATCGGCGTGCCGTCGATCAGCAGCCGTCCCGACTGGGCCTGGTTGAGGCCGATGACAAGGTCGACCAGCGTGGTCTTGCCGGCCCCCGACGGGCCGTGGATCGTGGTCATCTTGCCCGCGGGAATGAAGCCGTTGACGTCGCGCAGGACGGCGGAGCCGGGATAGGAAAAGGACAGGCCCTCGAAGGTGATGCCCTGTTTCAGCGTGGCCGGCGCGGTCCCGAAGGCCGGTTCCTCGAGATTCTCGAGATCGGCGATGCGCGAAGCGATCGAGCCGACAAAGGCCTCGCTGGAGACCAGCGTCTGGAAGGTCTGCTGCACCGTCGAGAGCCGGGTCGCGCCGCGGTAGAAGATGATGGTGAAGAACAGCAGGCTGCTCATGCTCTGCTCGAACCAGATCGTCGCCACGCCGAGGCCCGCCAGGATCACGGTCACGAGCAGCGGTTCGCTCAGGTGCTGCACCGCGCCCTTGGCGATCGTCGCCTTGCGGTAAGCCCGTTCGAGCACGCGGCTTTCGCGCATAAGCAACGGGGCGATCGCGGTTTCCAGCGCCATTGCCTTCAGCGGCTTGATTCCCTGGAACTGGTCCGAGGCCAGCGCCGTCAGGGTCTTGTTGGACTGGGTCTGCTGGATGCCGGCCTGGCGGGAGAACTCCACCATGGTACGGAACGCCAGGATCATCAGGCCGCCGGCCAGGACCGCGAAGATGGTGATGCGCCAGTCCAGCCACAGGGCCATCAACACGTACATCAGTGTCTGCAGGCCGAGCGACATCAGCGTGAACATGTTGTTGTAGATCGCCCCGCACATGATCGACTCGGTGACCAGGGCGTTGCCGAGCGTGCCGACCGGCTGGTTGGTGAAATAGACCCAGCGGGCGCGGATCAGCTTGTCGATCAGCTTCATGCGGATGTCGGTCATGAAGCGGATCGAGGTAAAGCCGGCGAAGGTGTAGGCGAACAGGATCAGCATTGCCTTCAGCCAGAAGGCGATGACGATCAGGACGATCAGTTCGGTCAGGCCGGGGGTGAAGCCGACCACGTCGAACAGACCCGAGATCAGCCGCTCGATCGGGCCCTCGCCGGTCGAACCGCCCCCCTCGGTCACCGAGACCAGCAGCGGGAAGATGGCGAAGACGCCCAGGCTCTCGAACAGGCCGGCGACGATCAGCAGGCCGACGATGATCGACGAGCGGGTCGGGGCCTGGGTGAACAGGATGCCGACCAGGCGCAGGCCGGTGGACCGCGCAAGGCGGTGCACGTCGAGCTGGAAGACCGGGTCGTGCTCGACGATGTTCGCGCTCGCGTTGGCGCCGGCGCCTGATCTTTCGGTCATGGTTCGGGGGGGCTCAGCCCAGCAGGGATTTCTTCAGCCGTTGCGCCGCCTTGCGCGCGACCTTGGCGGGCTGCGCGGGTTGCAGCAGCGCGCTGGAGGGCATGTAGTGCGAGCAGCGCTGGCAGGGCTCGGGAATGTTGCCGTTGTGCCAGTTCTCCCGCAGAGCCTCGAGCTTCGGGTTGTGCCAGGCCTCGCGCAGGCTCTCGTAGTCCAGCACGTTGCCGGTCCACAGATCGGGTTCGACCCGGCAGGCGCAGGCCTGGATGGTGCCGTCCGTCAGCACTTCCAGCTTGCGGTAGAGCGCGTAGCAGGGCACCGACTTGTCGCCGCTGGTGTCCTTGAAGACATGGCCGCGGGGAATGCCGTCCTCGCCGATGATGCCGGAGAAGTCGTCCCACAGGTCGTCCAGGATCTCGATCCGCGAGGGCGAGACATAGCTTGTGATCGTCCGGTAGATCTCGCTCTCGAAGAACGGTTCGAACGGCTTGTCCATCCGCAGCAGCAGGTCGATGCTGACCTTGTTGCCTAGCCGCCGGTTGGTCTCCAGCAGGTCGATCGTGTTGGCCACGACCTGTTCGTACTTGTCGACGCCGTAGAGCCGGCGGTACTCCTCCGGCGAACTCAGGCAGGTCGAGATGCTGATCGCGGTCAGGCCGGAGGTCAGGATTGCCTCGCTGCCGAAACGGTCGAGCAGGATGGCGTTGGTAAAGCAGCTCACACCGGTGATGTTCGGGTAGGCGCGCGCCGCGGCGACCATCTCCAGCCAGCGCGGATGGGCCGAAACCTCGCCCAGGATCGGGCTGAGGGTGAATTGGCCGCCGCCGGCCTCGCTGAACAGTTTCAGGGTGTGGTGAAAGACCTCGTCGCTGAGCTTGCCCTTGACCCTCGGGTCCGCGGCCTTGCCCTTTTCGCCCTTGCCGTAGCCGCAGAAGCTGCAGTTGGCGTTGCAGATGTTGATGATCTCGGTGCCGACCGAGATCGGCGTCTCCATCTCGGCGAGGTCGAGCAGGTCCACCGGCATGTCGGGCTTGTCGTAGACCGCGCGGACGACGGAGCGCCAGAACGCCTGGACCAGGCCGCGCTCGCCGCTACCGGCCGCATGCGCCCGGTTGACCGGCTTCATGGCGTCCGGGCCCTTGATGCGGACCTGCGCCGGGGAGAACTGCGATTTCCCGATAGCCATCACACTGCGATCCTCAGGGTTCCCCTCGGGAACCGGTCGATTGCGTTGGTCGCTGACGCGCTCGGCGGACGATCCTGTCGTTCGGAAGGGCGGCCGGCGATCGGTGGTTGACGCCACCATAGCTGCCGCAGGGAGGGTGCCGGGGGCATCCACGAACCGTTTCGAGCCGCCCGGGCGGGCCGTCCCGCCTGCCTCTGCTCGCGTCGCCCCCTCTTTATCGGGCGTGGGCGTCGATGACAAGAACGGGCCCGCCGCCGCGTCGGGCGGCCGCAGGACCCCGAATACGGGTTTGCTACTTGACCTGGAAGATGCCCTGTCCGCGCCAGGAGACGCGCGGCGTGCCCCCGGCGCCGTCGCCCCGCTCGACCAGGACATAGCCGAAGCCGCGCAGATCGCAGTCGGAGCCCGACAGCAGCTTGTTGGCGTGCCACAGCAGGTTGGCGAGCCGCGGCCATTTCCGCTCGTAGGAGAGCCAGTGATAGGCGCGGCAGACCAGGCGGTAGATCGGCGCCCGGATGCCCGCGAGTTCCGGATGCTGGCGGTCGCCGGGTATCGACTTGCGCGCCGTGTAGGGTGCGAACAGCAGGTTGAAGGTCTTCTCGCGCTGGCCCGACGCGGGCAGCCAGGCCTGGCGCAGGCGCTCGACCTGATCGTCGCAGGACGGCAGGTCGAGTTCCTCCTCGGTGAAGAACGCGTTCTCCGCCGCGTCGGCAATGTGCGCGGGGTCGCGGAAGAAAACCGCGCTGAGTTCGTCCGCCCGGCCGTTGCGGAAGAAGCGGCAGTCGAAGCCGAACTTGCGGCCGAGTTCGCGCAGCGATTTCACCGTGAACGAATGCAGGTGGGACAGGCCCAGCAACTGGTAGAACGGAGGTTCGAACTTCGCGTCGGGCACGTTGATCACGATGATCCCGTTCTCCGAGAGATGCCGCAGCTTGAAGTCGAACATCTTCTGCGGGAACGAGACATGCTCCATCACGTGGTTGGAGTAGATCACGTCGTAGCGTTCCTCGCGCTGCGAGGCGAAGTCGCTTTCGAAGATCCGTCCCGGAAAGCGCTTGGACACGGAGGCAAGGCGATAGGGCTGCAGTTCGCAGCCGGCGAAGTTGCCATAGCCTTCCTTCTCGAGGCCGCCGAGCAGTTCGCCGAAGCCGCAGCCGACATCGAGAATGCGGACGCCCTTGTCGGTGATTCCCGCTTCGGCCAGGCGCCGCGCGATCTTGTCGAAGGTGCCGGTCTTGACGATCACGTCGTTGTCCAGGCTTTCCCCCGTCTGGGTGTTCCAGGACGAGCGGTAGAAAGCCTCGATGGACTCCGCCGACGGCGGATTGAGGTAGTAGACGTGGGTGCATCCGCTGCAGTGCACCAGCTTGACCGTGGCCTTCCAGTCGCTTTCGCCGATTTCCAGCGCCGGCACCGCCGCATCGGCGGTATCGCAGATCGGGCAGGCCGGATAGGCGGGATAGGTCGCGACGTCGGCTTCGTCGATGGGCGAGAAATACTGGCGGTTGTTGGTCGGCCGCCAGTCTCGAATCGTCAGTTGCACGGTCCAGGATCTCCGTCGGGTCGGGGGCGGCCGGGTGCCGGGCCCCTTTGCGTTCCGTCGTGCCGGTCCCGCAGGCCGGGCCGGGGCGAGGGCGCTGCTGTTTGCGGTGCGGCGGTTCGCTTGTCAAGCATCCGGCGGGGTCTCCCGCGGGCCGCGCCGGAACTCAGATCATGCGATGCACGTACTGCTCGTAGTTGACGCTCTGGTGGGTCAGGCCCAGCACCTGTTCCGCCTTTTCGCCCGCAAGGTGCGCCGGCAGCGCCCGTCGCTCGCGGTTCCACATCGGCAGGTCCTTGGCGAACGGCGTCATGAAATGGAAGAACAGGATCATCCGCGGCGTGCGGCCGGGGCGACTGCCGTAGTGATAGCAGCGGCAGGTATCGACGATGCCGGCCTGGCCGGGCCGTCCGATCACGGCGTGTGTCTCGGGCTCGCCGCCCGCCGCGCGGGCGATGTCCTCGTCGCTGATCTTCTCGTTCTGGTGACGCGCGATGCCGTCGGCGACCAGCTTGCGGTGAATGCGCAGGCTCTCGTCCGCGGGGATGACCGTCAGGGGGCCGGAATCGGCCGTGATCTCGCGCAGCGGCGCGTAGCATTTCAGCGACTTCACCGCCTCGCCGTCGAGGTGGAACTGCTGGCTGCGGCCCTCGTGGAAGGCGGTGTTCGGCGAATATTGCAGCGAGACATAGGCCAGCACCGGCACGCTGCCGAGATAGGCGCTCAGGGTCCCCAGAAGGCGATCGCTGAGCACGAACGCCGCCAGGTCGGCATGCCGCGGGCTGGTGATGTCGATCGGCTGGTTGATCAGGAAGGGCTTCTTCGAACGGGCCTCGAGTTCGGCCCAGTCGACGGCCGCGGCAAGCTCCTGGGCATGGGCGAGCGCCTGCCGGAATTCCGGGAAATCGTCCCAGTCGACGATCGCGAAGCCGCGCTCGGGGGCGATCCGGTCGGGACTGGCGGGCAGGGCGCGGGCGAGACGCCGGCGTCGGGCGGCCTCGCCGGCATTCATCGTGCGCGCCAGCGCATCCAGGCGATGGGTCCAGCCCTCGGTGTCGGGGAGCAGGAACCGTCCGGGATATTGCGGCCGGGCGGCCAGCGAGGACAGGCGCGCGTGGTAACGCTCGGGAATGACGTCGCGGGCTAGGCGCCGCGCCAGGGCACTCGCTGCCATGATCGGTCCGGTCTTCTGCGGTGATCGTTCCGCGGATTCTCCGGAATCGCGCCGGCGATGACAAGCGTCGCGATGACGCGGCCCGCCGGGCGCGTGGTCGCCCGGCTAGCCGAAATTCTCGATCAGCGCATCGATGTCGACATCTTCCCAGTTGAAGACGTCCCGACCGCCCACCTTCGAGGCGACGCGGCCGGCATAATAGTCGCGGTTCAGCTGCTCGGTGTCGCTGAGCGGGCGGTACATCCGGCCCAGCGTGGTTTCCCAGTCGGGATAGTCGCGCTTGACGATCGCCATCTGTTCAGGCCGCGGCATGTCGGCGAACTCGCGCAACTCTCTCAGCATGGCCGGGTCGACCGACACCGGACCGTCCCGGGTCTCGCTGGCGTCCATCACCGTGAAATGCCGTTCGACGCAGGAGGCGCCCATCGCGAGCGCGATCTTGGAAGCCCAGAGATTGTCCTTCGCCGGCGCGCTGTGGTCGCTGAAGCCCACCTTGGGCGTGAAGCGCCGCAGGAAGTTCATGCGCCGCATGTGCAACTCGTGCAGCGGCGTCGGGTAGATCGTCACGCAGTGCAGCAGGCTGAAATCGGTGCCGGCGAGAATCTCGGCCGCGCCGGCGATCTCCGAATCCAGGCTGGCGCCGGTCGACACGAAGATGGTCGACCACCACTGGCGGATGTCGCGCAGCAGCGGGAAGGAGCGGCAGTCGTAGCTCGCCACCTTGATCGCCTCGAAGCCCATGTCGCGGACCGCCCGCGCGCCGATGCGGGTGAACGCCGTGGTCATCGGCGCGATGCCGGCCCGCCAGCATTCCTCGACGAACCACTGCTCGTCGTCGGCGGACAGGTCGAGCTGCGCCAGCCGGTCGACTTCCGCCTGGTAGGGACGCTGGATCGCGAGCACCTTGCCGTCGGCGTCGGTGAGGCCTTCCTCGAAACGCTCGCGATAGGCGACGTCGCGGGAATAGAGGCCCTGGATCTTGGCGTAGTCGGCGCCGGACTCGGCGGCCGCGTGCACCATCCGCTTCAGCGTCTCCCGGTCTCCGGAATGGTTCTGGCAGCATTCGGCGATGAGGATCGGTTTCTGCGAGGTCATGTGCACTGGCTCTCCGTGCGGCTGCGGTCGGTCGCGGGGGCTTGGACCGCCAGCAGGCGGTCCTTGAAGGCGCGCAGGACGAAGGCCCTGGTGCGCTCGATGGATTCCGCTGCATAGCCGCCCATATGGGGCGTGACAAGCACGCGCCGGGGATGGGCGCGGGCCAGCGCCAGCAGCGGGTTGTCGCTGTCGGCCTCCCGCGACCAGGCGGAATCGCCGGAGAGCACGTCGAGACCGGCGCCGGCGATCTGCCCGGTTTCGAGCCGCCGGGCGAGCGCGGGCTCGTCGATCAGCTCGCCGCGCGCGGTGTTGACCACGATCGCGCCGTGCGGCAGGCGCGACAGCAGGGCCTCGCCGACGATGCCCCGCGTATCCGCGTTCAGCGGCAGGTGGATCGACAGGATGTCGCTCTGGGAGAACAGGTCCTCGGCCGACAGGCGGCGCCATTGCGCGGGCGCCGCGGCGGCATTCTCCTCGTCGGCCTCGCAAAAGGCGACGGCCATGCCGAAGGCCTCGCCGTAGCCGGCGACGATCCGGCCCAGCCGGCCGAGGCCGTAGATCCCGAGGCGCTTCTCGAACAGTTCGCCGGCAAGGTAGGGCTCGCGCAGCCACTCGCCGCGCTCCGCCGTCGCCCGGGTGGCCGCCGGCAGATGGCGCAACAGCGCCAGCAGCAGCGCCCAGGTATGTTCCGAGGTGCTGCGGATCTGCCTGAGGAACTCGGTCTCGCCGCGCAGCGAGACCAGCGCGATCCCGCGCGCCGCCATCGCCGCTTCGTCGAGGTGATCGGTGCCGGTCGTCGGCGTGATCACGTGCCGCAGGGCGGGGGCCAGGTCCAGCTCGGCTTCTCCGAGATAGAGACCGAGCCGCACGAACACCGCTTCCCAGGGCCGCTCGGCCAGCGCCGCGCGCAGGCTCGCGACGTCGGCGACCTCGCGATAGTCGACGTCGCAGCATTCCGCCAGCTCCGCGCGCAGCCGGTCGGGATAGCGGGCGGGCTCGAGATGCAGGACGGGTGGCCGGCTCATCAGTCCGCTCCGGCGGCGAGACGTCCGGCGATCCAGGCGGCCAGGTCGAAATCGTAGAGCGTGTCGATGTTGATCGAACGCTCGAGCGGCATCGCAAAACCGGCACAGCGCCCGCCCTTGAAGCTGTTGGCCCGCAGGACCGCGCTGCGGGTCAGGTAGATCGCGCCGTTGCGGATGTACATCGCCTCGAGTTCCTGCCGGGGCTGGTTCTCGCGGGCCTCGCAGAACGGCGGATCGATCAGCATCCCGTCCCGCATGTATTTCATCCGCGCGGGATGGTGGCCTTCCACGTCGACCACGCTGATCACGCTGTCGCACTGCTTCTCGACGAACAGCGCGATGGCGCCGTCGATGTCCCCGGTCTGCCGGAACGGCGTGGTCGGCTGCAGCATCATCAGGGCGTCGTAGGCCTCGCCCTCCTCGGCCTCGCAGGCGTCCAGCGCGTGCTGCATGGTCTCGATGGCGCCGGCGCTGTCGGTGGCGAGGTCGTCGGGACGGCGGAAGGGCACGTCGGCCCCGCTGGCGCGGGCAACCTCGGCGATTTCCGCGTTGTCGGTGCTGACGATGGTGCGGGTCAGGCCGCGGCTGGCGTTTGCCGCCTCGATGGTATGGGCGATCAGCGGCTTGCCGGCGAGGTCGCGGATGTTCTTGCGCGGCACGCCCTTGGAATTGCCGCGGGCGGGAATGACCCCGAGGATCCTCATGCCGGCCGCTCCGCCGCCGCGTTCTCCAGCGAGGAGACCTGGAAACCCAGGCCGACATAGGTCAGCGGCCCCGCGGCCAGCAGTTCGCGGGCGGAGAACAGGCCCCAGCCGTCGAAGATCACCGGGCAGGGCGCCATCCGGTCGATCAGGCTGGACACGTCCAGCGCCCGGAACGAGCGGTGGTTGTTCATGAACAGCAGGGCGTCGGCGCCTTCCGCGCCGTCTTCGAGGCCAAGCGGCGACAGTCCGGCATCGCGGATCTCGTCGTCGCTGGCGACCGGATCGTAGCCCGCCAGTTCAACGCCGCGCGCGGCGAGCAGGTGCGCGACATCGATCGAGCTGCTGTTGCGCAGGTCGGCGGTTTCGGGATGGCCCTTGAAGGCGAGCCCGCAGATCAGCACCCGCGCGCCCTCGAGGGACTTGCCCGAACGCGCGAGCGCACCTGCGAGCGCCTCGACGACATGGTCGTGCATCGCCTCGTTCACTTCCCGGCCCAGCCGGAACAGCGTCGTGTCGAGACCGGCCTGCTTTGCCACCAGGTCGATGATGTAGGGATCCTTGGTCAGGCAGGCGCCGCCGACGCCGGGGCTCGGCAGCGGCACCGGATCGCGCGGATAGCCGAGATTGGCGGCCTTGATGACCTCGCGGGTATCGATGTTGAAGGCGCGCGAGAGCTGCGCCATCTGGTTGGCGAAGGCGAAGATCAGGTCGCGGAAGGCGTTGTTGGTCAGCTTGGCCAGTTCCGCGGCTTCCAGCGATTCGACCCGCACCACCGTGGGGGTGAGCTCGCGGAACAGGGCTGCCGTGGCCTCGGTGGAATCGGCGTTCAGGCCGCCGACGATCTGCGGCAGGCTGCGCAGTTCGGCCAGCGCGTTGCCCTCGATCGTCCGCTCCGGCGCAAAGGAGAGATGAAAGTCGAAACCGGCGTTCAGGCCGGATTCGCTTTCCAGGATCGGCAGGACATGGTTGCGCGTGCAGTTGACCGGCACGGTCGAGCGCAGCACCACGAGGTTGCCCGAGCGCAGCCGCTGGCCGACCGCGCGGGCCGCCTGCTCCAGGCCGTCCAGTTCGAGCCTGTGGCCGCCGTCCTCGCGGCTGACCGGCGTGCCCACCGAGATGACGAAGATGTCGCCTTCCTCGGGCAGGGTCTCGGTCGGGAAGAAGGTCTTGCCGACGGTCTCGCGGACCAGTTCCGGCAGTCCGATCTCGTGCACGTAGCTCTTGTGCGCGCGCAGCGTCTCGATCTTGTTCCGGTCGGTGTCGAAGCCGCTTACCCGGAAGCCGCGCGCGGCGAAAGCCAGCGCCAGGGTCAGGCCGACATAGCCCAGGCCGACCACCACGATGTGCCGGTGGATGGCGACATGCTGCTCCCAGACATGGTGGTAGTTGCGCACCGAGACCACGCGGCGGGCCTCGTCGACCAGGATGATCTTGCCGAGAAAATGCGTCGAGTGCCGGCCCCTTGCCTCGAGCTCGCGGGGCAGCTGGTGCCAGATCCGGTCCGCCGGCAGGTGCTGGTCGAAGACGATGGGATCGGCATTCATCACCTCGGCCGCCGTCGCCTCGAGCGTCTGCTTGGTCTCCAGGTGCCGGCGAATGTCGCCGTCGGTGACCGTGCCCAGCAGGCGCCGGTTCTCGTCGGTGACGAGCGCGATCCCGCTGGGCAGATCGAAACTCTTGGCCTGCGAAATCGCGTTGAGAACGGCGATAAGGCTGTCTTCGGGCCGGACTTCCAACTTCTCGACGCGCAACGGGCTTTCCTCTCGACTGACGGTGGCCGCCGGTGCGGGACCGCCGACGGCGCGACGGACCGCGGGACCGCCATCGTCGGGACGGCAGGTCCTGGCGGGTTCGCCGGGACGCCCGGAGGGCGCGGTCCGAGGAATTAGCGAGGATAAAGGCCGGATACAAGCATCTCGGGCCGTTCGCGGGCCGCGGACCGGCCGATCGCCGGATCAGGCGACGCGTTCGTGCAGGAAGCGGGCGGCCTGCTCGATGCCGCGATGCGGCAGCGCGGCGATGCGTTCGGAGATGTGATCGAGGATCTGCGGGCTCTTCCAGGCCTCAAGGGCGTGCTGGTCGTCGTTGCGGAAATCCGCCGCTAGGCCCTGCTCGATCAGCAGGTCGCCGGTATGGCGCATTTCCATGTTGCTGTCCTCGGCCAGCACGAACATGGGAATCACCCGCGACAGGCAGTCATGCACCACGCCCATGCCCGGCCGCACGATCGCGCCCTTCAGGCGGGCCCAGGAGGCGTCGGAAAAGTCGAAGGGCTGCCAGCGGGGCCCGTCGGGGAACACCGGCCGCCAGTCCCGGGGATAGAACATCAACTCGTCCCGGAAGGCCTCGGCGATTTCCTCCAGATGCGCCTCGAAGGCCGAGCGACCGGGCTGCTCGCCGCCGGGAAACAGCGCGAAGGCATCCCGCTGCTCGCGGCCCGAGCGATAGGCGTCCTCGATCATCAGGTCGCATCCCATCATCCGGGTGCGCTGGCGTACGCCCTCGGTGGCGAACAGCTCGACGGTGATCATCGGCGGCTGGAACCGTGACAGCAGTTCGCGCTCGCGGGCGACATAGTCGGCCACCGCCTCGTGTTCGGGATAGGCGGCGTGCAGCACGTCGGACCACAGGAAGGAGCCGCTCAGAACGGTATCGCCGCGATGCTCGAGGATGTCGGTGAGATTGTCGCTCCAGACATGGTCGGCCCGGGCGACCGCGCGGCTCTCGCGCTGGCGGGCCTGCCAGTGGTCCCAGGGCCGCTGGCGGTAGAACTCGGCTTCCTGGAACCACATCGGGCCGCCGCCAAGGTCTTCCTCGATCCAGTCGCAGTGTCGCCAGACGAACTCGGCGACCGGCCAGTTGGCGAACTGCCGGCGCGCGGCCGGCGAACAGGAGATCTGCGGGCGGATGTTCTCGGTGTTGCGCAACAGCGTCGAGACGATGTTGATGATCCGCTTGTAGTGCCCGTAGCCGTTGTTGCAGACCAGCACGAGGAGCGATGTGGGACGACGATGCATGGGCTCTTGTCGGACGGTGACGGGGCCGGGGCGCCGGGCGATTCCGGTACGCGGGAACACCGGTCTACCCCGAGTAGGCCGCCTTGCGAAGCACGGACGCCGGTTCGCCCCGCGGTGCGGCCTGCCGGGCGGCGTCAACGCGCCGGTCGATGAAGTCCGCATAGTTGGCGATGGCGCAGGGCCGGGCCGGCGAGATCAGGCGCTCGAAGGCCGCCCGGCGCGCCGCCATGCAGGCGGCGTCGATCTCCGGATTCTCCAGCCGGTGAACGATGCGGGCGATCAGGTCGTCCGCCGAATCGGCAAGGTCGAACAGGCCCGGTTCGTCGGCGAAGTGGGCGTAGGGCTCGAACGAGGGATCGTGCACTTCGGCGAAATGCGGCAGGACCACCGGCTTGCCGGCGAGGCCGGCCTCGAGCGTTGTCGTGCTGTTGAAGGCGACGACGACGCTGGCCTCCTCGATCAGGGCCTGCGCGTTCGCCTCCTGGGTCAGCGTCAGGTTCGCCGGCAGGTCGGCGGGCAGGCCCTCGCGTTCCAGCGCCAGGGCGAAGCGGCGTTCGATATAGCTGTCGGTCTTGAACTTGACGACGACGTCGATGTCCGGCCGGCCGGCCGCCAGGCGGACGATCGCCGCATGGGTGGCGTCGAACAGGCCGGCCCAGCCGCCCTTCGCGTCGGGCGACCAGATTTCCATGCGGTGCGACATGCCCACGCCCTCGGTGAACGAGAACAGCACCACCAGCGGGCGCTCGCGCGGCGGCATCGCCGGCCTCTCCGCGATCGCCCGCACGAAGGCATCCATGCGCATCACGCCCAGCGCCTCGGCCTGGTCCTCGCGGCAGTAGCCGCGGGCGACGAGGGCGTCGCGCGTCACCCCGTTGTGGGTGGCGATCGCCGTGCCCTCGAAGGGTTTCCAGGCGCCCATGCGCACGTCGAACCATTCCTGGTTGCCGGGCCGGGGATAGAAATTCTCCCGGTGCAGGACCAGGAAGGGCCGGCCGCTCGACATGCCCGCGACACCCCAGTCGAGGTCGCGCCAGTAGTGCACGCCCGCCGACACGGTGGCGACGATGTTGAGTTCGTCGAACAGCCGTTTCGCGAGAACCCGCAGAAAGCGCCGCAGCTTCTCCTGCCGGCGCCCGATGTCGGCCGGCGAATCGGTCCGGAACAGCCGTTCACGGTCCATGTCGGCGGGGTAGAACAGCATCAGGAAGCGCATCTGCCAGTCGAAGGGCAGGGCCAGCACGCGATAGCGGCTGTGCGCCTGCAGCAGTTCCAGTTCGCCGCGAAAGCGGTTGGGCTGCAGCGCCAGCAGGGCCGGGCGGGAAAGATCCCGGCTCGCGGCTCGCCCCTCGACGTCGCGCAGGACGCCTTTCAGGGTCCGGATGAAGGGGCCGGTGATGAGGAGCGCGGCCATCGCGCGCGCCGTCGCTTTCAGCGCCCGGCGACCGAGCCAGGAGTTGAAGCAGAATTCGGCGAGGCCGGTCAGCATCGCCGGTTCGCCGGGCCTGGCCGCTTTTCCGACCGGTGAATTCTCATTGCGCGATCGCCACGATCGTGTCGGTCCTGTCGCTGGCGGCCAGCGCCTGTTCGTAGGCCGTGCGCAGGGCCGGTGTGTCCAGGAACGGCCAGACGGTCTGGCCCGCCGGCGCCCCGTGACGCAGCCAGTGCAGGTGGTTCGCCACCGGATAGCGCTGCACGCCCTGGATCGTCACCGTTTCGAACCCCGCCTCCCGCAGGAAGGCGGTCAGGCTCTCGCGGGTATGCAGCACCAGGTGTTCGCTCCACAACGTGAAGCCCCGGAAGGCCTCGCAGTCGAACGTGTCGAGCAGGGCGTCGCGGGCGTGCGGCACCTCGACGATCAACCTTCCGCCCGGCGCCAGGTGGCCGCGCAGGGCCTCGGCCATGGCGATCGGATCGGTCAGGTGTTCGAAGACGTGGAACAGGCTGATGACGTCGAAGCGGTCCTCCGGATCGAGATCCTGGACGGTCTCCACCACGTCATGGCCCCGCTTGCGGGCATCGGCCCGGCGCTCGCGGTTCGGCTCGATGCCCCGGCAGGTCGCGGCCTCGGGGCCCAGCAGGTCCAGCAGCACGCCGTAGCCGGCGCCGACATCGAGCCAGCGACGCCGGCGGATCAGGTCGCCGAAAGCCTCCAGCCGTCGCCTTGCATCGGCGGACACGTTGGTCGGCGGGGCGGCGATGCCGCCGATGCTGTCGCCGCGAAAGCCCTCGGCCTCGCGGTAATGATCGAGGTCCATGTGGTCGGTGCGCGAGAGCACGATCACGCCCGATGCGGGGCAGCGCAGGGCGGCGACGTCGTCGCGGTCGCGCACCTTCGGGAAATACGGCTCCAGCCGCGATTCCCCGGTGATGCCGCAGCGTTCCAGCAGGGGCACGATGGAATTCTTCATTCGGACCTGGTCCTCCGGCGGGCTCCCGCGCTGCCGGCGCGGCGGCGGGGCGCTGCGCGAACGGCGGGCGCTCGAATCGTGCTTCGCGACGCGGACGAGCGGACCCGTTCGGCGCGACTCGCGGGCTGTTTCGCACAGGATCGGCCGCGATGCCAGCCGCCGGCGAGGACGGTGGTGAGACGGATTGTCCGCCCTGCCGGGTTTGTCGCCGCAACGGCGGGTGCGGTAGATTTCCGCCATGCGGCGGTCCGGGACTCGAAGGTTCCGCCGGCGGCCGCAACGGGAGGGAGACCATGACTGTGAGCGAAACCGTCCGGGACGCCGCGGCGCCGGAGGCGGACGCGCGCCATGACGCGATCATCATCGGTGCCGGCATTTCCGGCATGTACCAGTTGCTGAAGCTGCGCGAGCTCGGCCTCGACGCCCATGTCTTCGAGGCCGGCGACGGCGGGAACCTGGAGCTCGAGTCGCTCTCCGGGGGTAACGACCTCAGCGCCTTCCAGGCGAACGGCGGGATCGCGCTGCTCGTCCAGCGCGGACCGGGGGCGTTCACGATCCAGCTCGGACGCGAGCAGTACAACGTCGAGATCGACAACGGCGAGACCAAGGAGGGCACGCCGCTGCTCGGGATGGAGGTGATCCGCTACCAGTCGTTCTCGGGCGGCACGCTGGGCTGCGGCAACAAGGCGGCCGGCGGCTCCGGCGGCGTGCCCTGCGGCGCGGCGTCGAGGTCCGGCTGCGCCCGCGTGGTGCTCTGCGGGAGCAC
>JBGTSP010000018.1:0-29858 GCA_041940205.1 Alphaproteobacteria bacterium | reverse complement strand
GTTGCCGACGCAGGAAAAGACGAACTCGGCGCCCTCGGCCGCCTCGCGCGGGCTTGCCGCCGCCTTGCCCTTGTGTTCCTTCGCCCAGGCCTCGGCCTTGGCGGCGGTGCGGTTCCAGACCGTGACGGCATGCCCGTTGGCGGCCAGATGACCGGCCATCGGATATCCCATCACGCCCAGTCCGATGAAAGCGACGTTCGCGCCCATGTCTGTCTCCCCTGATCGCAAGATTCGTGAGCCGGCGTTCTATCCTATTTTTTCGCTCCGCAACGGATCGATTTCCCGCAATGCCCCGGTTTCGCCCGAACCGGGCCGCGGGCTCTTCCGGGTGATCAAATTCCGCCCATCCGGGCCCCGATCCCGCGTTGCGCCCTTGACCGCACGGCCCGCCGACCGCTAGGCGAAACGGGTACCTATCGGAGGCTCCGGCATGCTGCGCTGGCTCGGCCGCCTTGCGGCGGCGCTGCTGATCGTCGCGGTTCTGGCCGCGGCGGGCGGCTGGTTCGCGCTGCGCACCTCGCTGCCCCGGATCGACGGCGAGATCCGGCTTGCCGGCCTGGCCGAGCCGGTGGAGATCCTTCGCGACCGGCACGGCATCCCGCACATCTTCGCGCAGTCGGCCGAGGACGCCGCCTTCGGACTGGGCTACGCCCACGCCCAGGACCGGCTGTGGCAGATGGAGATCAGTCGCCGCCTGGGCGCCGGCCGGCTGAGCGAGCTGGTCGGCGAGGACGGCCTGAAGATCGACCGTTTCCTGCGCACCATCGGCCTCTACGGCAAGGCCGAGGCCGGCTTCGCCCTGCTCAACGCGGAAACCCGGGCGACGCTGGAGGCCTATGCCGGCGGGGTCAACGCCTTCCTGCGGAACCGCGAGGGCCTGCTGCCGCCCGAGTTCCTGATCCTGCGGCACGAACCGGAGCCGTGGCGGCCGGCCGACAGCCTGGTCTGGCTGCGCATGATGTCGCTGGACCTGGCGGGCAACTGGGGCAACGAACTGCTGCGGCTGCGCCTCTCCCGGGTGCTCTCGCCGCAACGCATCCAGGAACTGTTCCAGCCCTATGGCGAGCACGAGATCCGGGGCCTGCCCGACTGGTCGCTGTCGGCCGGCACGATCGACCATGCGAGCCTCGACACGCTCTGGCGTTCCGCGCCGATTCCGCCGCCGGGCCTGGGCTCGAACAACTGGGTGGTCTCGGGCGAGCGCACCGCCTCGGGCCGGCCGCTGCTGGCGAACGATCCGCATCTCGGCCTGCAGGCGCCCTCGCTGTGGTATTTCGCCCACCTCTCCTGGCCCGGCAACGACGTCATCGGCGCGTCGCTCCCCGGCCTGCCGAGCATCGTCCTGGGCCGCAACCGGCAGATCGCCTGGGGTTTCACCAATACCGGCCCCGACGTCCAGGACCTCTATCTCGAGCGCATCGATCCGGCCGATCCCGGACGCTACCTGACGCCCGATGGTCCGCGTCCGTTCGAGGTGCGCGAGGAGACCATCGTCGTCAAGGGCGCGGCGCCGGTCACGCTGACGGTGCGCGAGACCCGGCACGGCCCGGTGCTGTCGGACGCCTATGGGCCGGCCGGCGCGGTGCTCGAGGACGGATTCGTGCTGGCGCTCGCCTGGACCAGCCTGCGGGCCGACGACCTGACGGCGCAGGCCGGGCTCAAACTCGCCCAGGCGCGCGACTGGCCGGGCTTCGTCGAGGCCCTGCGCGACTTCCACGCCCCGCAGCAGAACATCGTTTATGCCGACCGGGCGGGACATATCGGCTATCTCGCGCCCGCCCGGGTGCCGCTGCGCAAGCCCGACAACGCGGTGCGCGGCTTCACCCCGCAGCCCGGCTGGGACGCCGCCTACGACTGGGCCGGCACCATCCCCTTCGAGAAACTACCCCGCGCGTTCGACCCGCCGGGCGGCCTGATCGCCACCGCCAACCACCGGATCGTCGGCGACGACTATCCCTATTTCATCACCTCGGAATGGGCGCCCGACTTCCGCGCCCGGCGCATCCTTGCCCTGCTCAACAACCGCGCCCGGCACAGCCTGCAGAGTTTCAAGGAGATCCAGCTCGACACCCGCTCGGAGATGGCCGCCGAACTGCTGCCGCGGATGCTGGCGGCGGGCGCCGAGCCTGCCTTCGGCGTCGACCCGGCCGCCTTCTTCGCGGACTGGGACTATCGCCACGAGATCGACAGCGCGGAAGCCCTGCTCTACGCCGCCTGGATCCGCGAGCTCTCCCGTCTGCTCTATGCCGACGAACTGGGCGAATTGTTCAACGACGCCTGGCAGACCAGGCCGCGCTTCCTGCGCTTCGTGCTGCTGGACGGCGGCGATCACTGGTGCGACGACGTCGCCAGCACCGAGACCGAGGATTGCGACCAGATGATCGCCCGCAGCTTCGCCCGGGCGGTCGACTGGCTGCGCGCCAACCACGGCGAGGATCCGCGCGGCTGGCGCTGGGGCGATGCCCATCCCGCCCGCAGCAAGCACCGCCCGTTCGGCGACGTGGCGGTGCTGAACCGGCTGTTCGACATCACCCTGCCCTCGCCCGGCGGCAATTACACCGTCAATGTCGGCCGCTACCGGGTGAACCGGGCCGCATCGCCGTTCGAGAACGTGCACGCCGCCTCGCTGCGGGCGATCTACGATCTCGACGATCTCGACCGTTCGATCTTCATCCACTCGACCGGCCAGTCGGGCAACCCGCTCTCGCCGCTCTACCGCAATTTCGCCGAGGCCTGGGTGCGCGGCGACTATCTGCCGATGACGACCCGGCGCGCGGAAATCTCCGCCGGCGCGATGGGTGCGCTCTGGCTCAGGCCGCAATAGCGCGACGGAAAGGCGCCGCCGCGGCACGCTTCAGTCCGGCAGGCCCGCCAGCTTCAGGCTTTCGACCAGGCGATCCGCATCCTCGCGGCGCGCATAGGGGAAGCGGCCGCCCAGCCCGCGCGCGGTCGCGGCAGGCAGCCGCTTGAGGATCTCGGCCCCCGCCCGCGCCGCGCCCGCCGCGTCCCCCGTTGCCGCCCGCACCGCCGCCAGGAAGACGTAGGAGACCGGGAAATCGGGAACCAGCTCGATCATCCGCCGCAGCGCCTCCTCGGCCTCGGCGTGACGCCCCAGATGCAGGTACATGTTGGCGAAATTGATGAAGTAGATCGGCGGATAGTGCGGATCGAGACGCACCGCCCTCTGCATCGGCTCGATCGCCCGCTCGGGCGCGCCGCTGTAGACCAGGGTCGAGGAATACCAGAGATGGCCGTCGGCGAAGTTGGGATCGAGCGCGAGCGCGGTCTCGTGTTCGGCCAGCGCGCGCTCGTGCCCCTCGCCCCACATGTGCATCCAGCCCAGATAGGCATGCGCCGCGGCCAGGGAGGGGTCCAGGTCGACCGCCTTTTCGGCGTCGGCCAGCGCCAGGTCCAGCGCGTCCGCCGCCGTGTTCCAGCCGAAGAACCAGGCATGGAAGCGGACATAGCCCCGCAGCGCCAGGGCCCAGGCGAAACCGCCATCGAGGGTCAGCGCCCGGTCGAGCAGGCCGTGGGCTTCCGCGTTGGCCTGCGGCCCCGGCTCGCGATAGCGGATGCGGCCGCGCAGAAACCAGTCATGGGCTTCCGGGCTGCGGGTATAGCGGCTCGTCAGCCGCGCCTTCTCCTCGTCGGCGAGTTGCAGCGACAGGGCCGAGACGATCCGCCCGGTGATCTCGTCCTGCAGTGCGAAGACGTCGTTCAGGCTGCCATCGTGCCGGTCGGCCCAGAGCTGGTGTCCGCTGCCGGCATCGATCAGTTGCGCGTTGATGCGCACCCGGTCGCCGGCCCGGCGCACGCTGCCCTCGAGCAGGTAATGCACCCCCAGTTCAAGGCCCACCTGGCGCCGGTCGATGCCACGGTCCCGGTAGGCGAAGGACGAGTTGCGGGCGATCACCATCAGACCGGGAAGCCGGGAAAGATCGGTGATCAGATCCTCGCTCATGCCGTCGGCGAAGAAATCCTGTTCGGGATCGCCCGACATGTTGGCGAACGGCAGCACCGCGAGCGCCGGCTGCCGCGGCGCGTCGGCACGGACCGGCGCCGGTTCGCGGTCCGGCGCCGGCCCGTCCCCGACCGCAAGGTGGAAGACGCGGACCGGCCGCCGGATGTTCTTCACCGCGACCTCGCCCATGTCGACGAGCGACAGATCCATGCGGTCGCGTACCTGGTCGCGCACCGCGCGCGAGAGACAGATCGCTCCCGGCTCGGCCAGGCCTTCCAGCCGGGCCGCCACGTTCACGCCGTCGCCCAGAAGGTCCGCGCCGTCGACGATCACGTCGCCGACATTGAGGCCGATGCGGAAACGGATCCGCCGCTCGGGCGGAACTTCGGCATTGCGTCCGGCCATGCCGCGCTGCACATCGAGCGCGAAACGCGTGGCCTCGACGGCGCTGGCGAATTCCAGCAGCAGACTGTCGCCGGCGGTATTGGCGATCCGGCCGCCATGGTCCTCGATCAGCGGATCGAGCAGGTCCCGGCGGTGCGCCCTGAGGCGCGCCAGCGTGCCTTCCTCGTCCGCACCGACAAGGCGGGAATACCCGGCCACGTCCAGCGCGACGATCGCGGCCAGCCGGCGCTGCATCCGCTCCTGCATGCCCGCATTGTAGCTATGGCGTCCGGTTGCCGGAACCGCCGCGCCCCCGCCGGCGAGGGCTCAGGCCCGGCGGGCGGGCGGCGCGATGTCGAGGATGTCCCGGCGGTCGTTGATCACGATCGAGCCGCAGAGCAGGTCGTGCAGGCAGCGGCCGCGCTCGGAGAACAGCGAGGCCAGCAGCAGCAGGCCGCCGACCGTCAGGGTGACGTAGAACAGCACGGTCTGCGCGGCCGCCTGCAGGTAACCGGGATCGCTGCCGTTCCAGGCAATCACGCGGATGCCCATCGCCTTCATGCCCAGGGTGGCGTTGCCCGGCCCGCCGATCAGCCAGGTGTGGTAGGCGAACGGCAGCAGGGTGAAGGCGAGCGCCACCAGCGGCGAGGCCACGCCGAGCGTGATCACCGACAGCAGGCCGCCGGCAACGTAGAGCACGATCGCCAGCACGAAGATCGCCACCATGTCGATCAGGTAGGCGATCACCCGCTTGACGCGGATGCCGTCATAGAGCCCGGGATCCTCGAGACGCTCGGGCGCGCCCGTCTCCCAGTCCGGCGCATTCATGAAGGTCAGTCGCTTGCGGTCCATTCTCGGCCCCCGTCGCTTTCAGTGTAGCGCAGATGGGGCCCGTCCCGCGCAGCGGCAAGCGGAAGCCGGCCGGCAACTTCCGGATGCCCCGCAGACAGACAGAAAAAGTGGGGGAAACGAGCGGTTTTTCGGTGAAATCCGGCGTCCGGCGTCCGGCGTCCGGCGTCGCGGCAGGCGCGGGCGTCCGCTACCGCGCCGGGACCGGCGAACCGGGACCGACCGTGACGCCCGGCACACCGGCGAGGCCCGGCGGCGGCCGGTTCTCGCGCAGCACGACGATGGCGATGCGGCGATTGTTCGGCGCCATGGGATCGGCGGTGTCCACCGGTTCCGTGTCCGCCTTGCCGGTGACATAGGCGATGCGGCCGGGCGCGATGCCGAAATCGATCATCGCCCGCCGGCTGGCATTGGCCCGATCGGAGGACAGTTCCCAGTTGCTGTAGCCGTTGCGGCTGCGGAACGGGGTGGAATCGGTGTGCCCGGTGATCGAGATGTTGTTGGGCAGTTGCTTGACCACCTGCGCCACCTTGGCGAGCAGCGACAGCGCGCGCTCGTTCATGTCGACCGCGCCGCTGGGGAACATCGAGCGGCCTTCCTTGTCGACCACCTGGATGCGCAGGCCCTCGGGCGTGTTGTCGATCAGGAGCTGGTCCTGCAGGTCGCGAATGTCCGGGGATTCCTCGATCGCCTGGCGGATCATCTCCTCCGCCTCCTCGAACAGTTGCTGTTCGTGCTCGGCCATCTGCCGCATCAGCTCCTCGGCCTCGAGCTGACGCTGGCTGGGCGCGCCGCGGGAATCGAGCTGTTCCTCGGTCTCGGCCATGCCGGGCTTCTTGGCCTCGTCATCCTCGGACTTGCCGGGATTCCTGTCGCCCTCGAGCTGTCCGCTGCCCTTGTCGCCCTCGTCGTCGGTCGAGCCCTTGAGGTCGCCGCCCGCGTCGGGCGCCTTGTCCGGCGGCGACAGGGTCACCACCACCGAGGGCGGCGCGGTGTTGGAGGCCTTGGCCCCCTCGGTCGACATGGTGCGGCCGCCGAGGACCTGTCCCGAACCGCTCTGCGAGCGGCTGGCCGCCGTCGGGGCGAAATAGTCGGCGATGCCCGCCTTCTGTTCGTCGGTGGTGACGTTGAGCAGCCAGAGAAGCAGGAAGAAGGCCGTGCCCGCCGTGATGGCCGCCGCCGCCCTTCACCACCTTCTTGATGATGATTGCCTGTTCGTTGCCTTCGGCCATTTCCGTCCGGTTCCGTTTCGCGCGCTATCGGGCTGCTGCTGTCGTCGGTTCGCCTTCCCGCCGGCCTCAGGCCGGCAGGACGTTGGCGGTGGCTTCCTCGACCTCCATGAAACTCGGCCGGTCGTGGCCGGTCAGCTTCTTGCGGGCGAACTCCACCGATACCGCCGGCGCGTAGCCCTGCACGTAGGCCAGCATGCCGGCCTTGATGCATTCGAAATACTGGAACTCGGCCTCGGCATAGGCCTCCAGGTTGGCCGCCATGGGCGAAACCAGCCCGTAGGCCATGAGAATGCCGCTGAAGGTGCCGACCAGGGCCGCGCCGATCAGGCCGCCGAGCACTTCCGGCGGTTCGGAGATCGAGCCCATGGTGACGATCACGCCCAGCACCGCGGCAACGATGCCGAAGGCCGGCATGCCGTCGCCCATGGTCTGCACGGCATGGGCGATGGCGTGCGGCTCGTGTTTCCGCGATTCGATGTCGTCATCCATCATCTGCTCGAGTTCGTGCGGGTTCTCCGTGCCCATGGTGATCAGGCGCAGGGTGTCGCAGGTGAACTCGACGGCCGCCTTGTTCTTCATGAAGTTTGGATAGTTCTGGAACATCGAGCTGTCCTCGGGATTCTCGATGTGCGCCTCCAGCGCCAGCGCGCCCTTGCTCTTGGCCAGCTTGAAGACGCTGTAGAGCATGGTCATCAGCTCGACATAGTCGGCCTTCTTGTGCGGCGAACCCTTCATCAGCCGGCCCATATGCTTGCCGGTGCCGATGATGATGTCCTTCGGGTTGGCGATCACGAAAGCGCCGAGCGCGGCGCCGAAGATGATGACGAATTCGAGCGGCTGCCAGAGCACGGCGGGATCGCCGTGGGGGATGTAGCCGCCCATGACGCTGCCAAATACAATGACGAAACCGATGATGAAGAACATGGGCCGGAAACCTCGTGCGGGGTGACCTCTGGGATGACCGGTTCGGTCCGGTGTCGTACGTGCAGCCGGATGCTGCCTCGACAGGGTTAATGTCGGGTTAGCATCGCCGCACTGTCATGCAGGCCGGCGAGTGTATGGGTACACGCCGCCCCCGGATTGCGGGCGGCGCAGGAGGGACTTGAAGAAAAAATGACTGTCGAGCCGCGCGCCCTGCGCGACGCCATGGGCTGCTTTGCCACCGCCGTCACCGTCGTCACCACGATCGCCGAGGGCCGGGCCATCGGCGTGACGGTGAATTCCTTCGCCTCGGTCTCGCTCGACCCGCCGCTGGTGCTGTTCTCGCTGGCTCACGACGCCACCGCCCTGCAGGCGATCCGGGACAGCGGTCACTTCGCCGTGAACGTGCTGCGCGACGACCAGCAGGCGCTCTCGCAGCGTTTCGCCACCTCCGGCGTCGATGCGCTGGGCGACCTGCCGGTCCGCCGGGGCGTGACCGGAAGCGCGCTCATCGAGGGCGCGATCGCGCATTTCGACTGTCACCTGGAGGACGCGAGAGAGGCCGGCGACCACACCCTGCTGATCGGCCGGGTCGCCGCCGTGGCCCATTCCGAGGGGGGCGATCCGCTGATGTACTACCGCGGCCGCTACGCCGCCGTTTCCCCCGCCGGCGAAGCCTGAAACCCCGGCCTGCCGCCGGACGTCAGAGAATATCGGCGATCTCGTCGTTCAGGCTGCCCGGCATGCCGGCCGCCGCGAGCGCCGCCAGAATCGCCTCGACATGCGCCCTGTCGCGGGTTTCCAGCACGACATCGACCTCGGCGCTCTTGATCGAGACATCGGGAAACAGCCGGCGATGGTGCACGTCCAGGATGTTGCCGCCGGCACGGGCGATCACCGCCGTGACTTCCGCCAGCGCGCCCGGCCGGTCCGGCAGGGCGATCCGGAGGCCGACGATCATGCCCTCGCGCACCAGCCCGCGCATCAGGATCGAGGACAGCAGGCGGGGATCGATGTTGCCGCCGCTGAGCACCAGTCCGACCTTGCGGCCGCGGAAACGTCCGGGATCGTCCAGCACCGCGGCCAGCCCGGCGGCGCCGGCGCCCTCGGCCACGGTGTTCTGGTCCCGCAGGAACAGGTCGATGGCCTCCTCGATGCGGCTCTCCGGCACCGTCCGCACCTCGTCGACCAGGGCCCGGATCACCGCCAGGGTGCGCTCCCCCGGGGCCTTGACGGCGATGCCCTCGGCCAGCGAGGCGCCGCCGGCGGAGGCCTCGCCGGCCTGCGTTCCGGCAAGGCGGCGGCAGACCGCGGGATAGAGCGCGCTCTGCACGCCCACGATCTCGGTCGCGGGCGCGCTACTCCGCACCGCCGTCGCCATGCCGGCGATCAGGCCGCCGCCGCCGACCGGCACGACCAGCGCATCGAACGGCCCGGCGGCCTCCAGCATCTCCAGCGCCAGCGTGCCCTGTCCCGCCATCACCGCGGGATCGTCGTAGGGATGCACGAAGGTCAGGCCTTCCGCGGCGCACAGCCGGTCGGCCTCGGCCGCCGCCTCGTCGAGGCCGTCCCCGTGCAGCACCACCCGGGCGCCGAAGGCGCGGGTCCGTTCCACCTTGACGTTCGGCGTATCGGCGGGCATCACGATCACCGCCGGCAGGCCGAGACGGGCGGCATGACAGGCCACGGCCTGGGCATGGTTGCCGGCCGACATGGCGATCACGCCGGTTTTCCGGGCCGCCGCGTCGAGCGCGAGAAGGCGGTTCAGCGCACCGCGCTCCTTGAACGAGGACGTGCGCTGGAAGGTCTCGAACTTGACCCAGATTTCCGCCCCGGTCCGGGCCGACAGGCCGGGAGCGGGCAGACAGGGGGTCTCGATCACCTGGCCGGCGATCGCGGTTCGCGCCGCGGCGACATCGGCGGCATCGATCGGCAGGGCCATGCGGTCTCCCGGGGGCGGCGGCAATCGGCCATATCCCGGCCGGCGCCCGCCGTCCTAAACTGTGATCGGGGGACCGTAGGGCGCGGCCCTCGGGCGAACAAGCCGCCGCGCCGGATTGGATAAGGGCATGCCGGTACTCGAACCCGTCTGGCAGATGTGGGCGACGTTTGCGGTGATCGCCGTGGCGATCGCCTGCTACGCGACCGAACAGTTCAAGATCGAGCTGGTCTCGGCCGGCGTGATCGCCGCGCTGATGCTGCTGTTCCAGGTCGCCCCGCTGCCCGCCGGGGCCACCGGCGGCGCGCTGGACGCCACCCGGCTGCTCGCCGGATTCGGCGATCCGGCGCTGATCTCGGTGCTGGCGCTGCTGATCATCGGCCAGGGCCTGGTGCGCACCGGCGCGCTCGACAGCCTGATCCGGCAACTCTCCGAACTGCGCGGCCTGTCGCCGGGCGTGCTCATCGCCGGCCTGCTGGCCACGGTCACCGTGCTCTCGGGCTTCGTCAACAACACCCCGATGGTGGTGATCTTCATCCCCATCCTGGGCGCCCTCGCGCAGCGTCAGAACAGCTCCATCTCGCAGGTGATGATGCCGCTGAGCTTCGCCGCGATCCTCGGCGGCATGACCACGCTGATCGGCTCCAGCACCAACCTGCTGGTCAGCGGGGCGCTGGTGCGCGACGGCCTGCCGGCAATCGGCTTCTTCGATTTCCTGGTGCCCGGCGCCGTGCTCGCGGGCGTCGGGTTCCTCTACGTGCTGTTCGTCCTGCCGCGGCTGCTGCCCGACCGGGCCTCGCTGGCGCACACGCTGACCGGCGGCGACGGCAAGCAGTTCATCGCCCAGATCCGGGTGCGTCCGAACAGCCGGCTGATCGGCGCGCGCTCGCACGGCGGCCTGTTTCCCGACCTCAAGGGCATGACCGTGCGGCTGATCCAGCGCGGCAACGAGGCGATCCTGCCGCCCTACGACGATTTCGTCGTCGCCGCCGGCGACATCCTGGTGGTCGCCGCCACCCGCGCCACCCTGACCGAGGCGCTGGCCGACACGCCGAGCCTGCTGCCCGGCGAGGAACAGCCCGGTGGCGCCGACCAGGTGCTGGTGGAAGCGACGATCACGCCGGCGAGCCGGGCGATCGGCCGCAACCTACGGCAGATCGCCTTCTACACCCGCACCGGCTGCATCGTGCTGGGCATCCAGCGCCGTTCGCGCATGGTGCGCGGCGCCATGGACCGGATCCGCCTGGAAGCCGGCGACGTGCTGCTGCTGCTGGGCAAGCGCGAGGACGTGATGGCGCTGCGGGCCAACCGCGAGGTGCTGCTGATCGAGTGGTCGGCCGACGAGGTTCCGGCGATGCACCATGCCGGACGCGCCCGCGCGGTGTTCGCCGCGACGGTGCTGGCGGCGGCCAGCGGCCTGCTGCCGATCGTCGTCGCCGCGGTGCTGGGGGCGACGGCGATGGTCGCCCTGGGCTGTCTCAACGTGCGGCAGGCGATGCGGGCGATCGACCGGCGCGTGGCCCTGCTGGTGCCCGCCGCGCTGGCCATGGGAGCGGCGCTGCAGGAAACCCAGGGGGCGATGTGGCTCGCCCACCAGCTGATCATCGCGCTGGCGGATGCCGGACCGGCCCTGGTGCTGTCCGCCCTGTTCCTGCTGATCGCCACCCTGACCAACCTGCTGTCGAACAACGCAACGGCGGTGCTGTTCACGCCGATCGCGGTCTCGGTGGCGCAGGAACTGGGCGTCTCTCCCCTGCCCTTCGTCTACGCCGTGATCTTCGCCGCCAACTGCTCCTTCGCGACCCCGGTGGGCTACCAGACCAACCTGCTGGTCATGGCGCCCGGCCACTACCAGTTCCGGGATTTCCTGAAAGCGGGCATTCCGCTGATCGTGCTGATCTGGCTGGTCTACTCCCTGTTCGCGCCGGTCTATTTCAACCTGTAGCGCCTCTGCTATCTTCAGAGCCGTCATGAAACCGTTCATCCCGAAACCGCTGACCTATTTCTACATGTCGCGGCCGGCCCCCTGTCCCTACCTGCCCGGCCAGGTCGAACAGATGGTGTTCACCGATCTGGGATCGACGGTCGATGCCGGCATGCTGCACGACGAGCTTTCGCGCGTCGGCTTCCGGCGCAGCCAGGCGATCGCCTACAAGCCGATCTGCCGGGCCTGCAACGCCTGCCTGCCGGCGCGGGTGGACGCGCGGGCCTTCCGGCCCTCGCGCAGCCAGCGCCGGGTGCTCAACCGCAATGCCGCGATCACCGGAACGGAACGGCCGGCGGAAGCCAGCCGGGAGCATTTCGAGCTGTTCGCCCGCTACGTGCGCACCCGCCACGGCAGCGGCGGCATGGCGGAAATGACCTACGACGATTACCGCTGCATGGTGCAGGACAGCCCCGTGGCGACGCGGATCGTCGAGTTTCGCGAAGACGAGCGGCTGATCGGCATCTGTCTCACCGACCGGCTGAGCGACGGCCTGTCGCTGGTCTACAGTGCCTTCGAACCCGAACTGGAGCGCCGCTCGCTCGGCGGCTACGCCATTCTCTGGCACCTGCGCCAGGCCGAACTGCTGGACCTCGACTTCGTCTACCTGGGCTACTGGATCGAGAACAGCCCGAAGATGGCCTACAAGTCGCGCTACCGGCCGCTGGAGATCTATCGCGACGGCCGCTGGCGGCGTTACGACGACGAGGCCGCCGACGATGACGGTTAGGAGCGACGGCGCCCCCCGCCCCGATACCGTCCGCCTGCAGACCCTGGTTAAGGGATTCTGGGAATCCGCGGCCCTGATGTCCGCCGTCGAGCTGGGCGTGTTCACGGCGATTTCCAACGGCGACGACCGCATCGAAACGGTGGCCCGGGCCTGCGGGATCCTGCCGCTCAACGCCGAGCGGCTGCTGGTCGCGCTGACCGCGATGGATCTCGTCACGCTGGGCGACGACGGCCGCTTCGCCAATGCCGCGGACGTGGAGCGGTTCCTTGTCGACGGCAAGCCGACCTATGCCGGGCCCTGGATGCTGTTCTCCAAGCCGCGTTGGGACGGCTGGGGCAACCTCACAGAGCGTCTTCGCGCCGGCGAGGACGAGCAGCGGGTGCTGGGCATGTACGAGAACGACTTCACGGTCGAGAAGGCCCGGCGCTACCACGAGGCGACCTACTCCATCGGCATGGGCGCGGCGCGGCGCTTCCACCGCCAGGTCGACCTGTCGGGCCGGCGCCGGCTGATGGACCTGGGCGGCGGTTCGGGCTGCTACTGCATCGTCGGCGCCCAGCAGCATCCCGATCTGCGCGCCGTCGTCCTGGACCTGCCGCCGGTGGTCGCGGTGACGGCCGAGTTCCTGGCCCAGAACGGCGTCGAGGACCGCGTCGAGGCGCAGGCCTGCGATTTCACCGCCGATCCCCTGCCGGAAGATTGCGACGTCGCGATCATGGCATCGAACCTGCCGCAATATTCGCCGGCGATCATCGCCCGGGTGATCGCCAGGGCCGCCGATGCCCTGCTGCCGGGCGGCGAGTTCCACCTGATCGGCGAAATGCTAGACGACGACCGCCGGGGCCCGATCGCGCCGGCGCTGTGGGGCCTGTCGGAGGCGGTCAGCCATTCCACCGGCAAGGCCCATACCGAGGCCGAATGCATCGGCTATCTCGAGGAGGCCGGCTTCGCCGACGTTGCCGCCCACCCCTTCATTCCCGGCACGCTGACCCGGGTGACGGGCCGCAAGCCGGACTGAGCGGCCCTCCCCCCGCGAAAATCAGGCGGAACGTTCGGCCAGCAGGGCGGCGAAACTGCGATCCTCGCGCGCTCTCGCCGCGCGCACCGCATCCAGCCGCGCGGCGAGCAGCAGCCGCTTGTTGGCGACCAGCGCCGCCGACGGCTGCGCCGCGATCTGCCGGGCCAGCATCGATGCCTCGTCGGCCAGCGCGTCGGCCGCGCAGAGCCGCGAGACCAGGCCCAGCCGGACCGCATCCCCGGCCTCCAGCCAACCGCCGCCATAGACCAGTTCCGCGGTCGCCTGCCAGCCGATGGTGGCGGGCAGCAGCAGCGAATTGCCGGCCTCGATGTTGACGCCGAGGCTGGCGAACGGCGCGCGGAAGCGGGCCTCCGCGGAGGCCAGCACAATGTCGCAATGCGGCAGCAGGGTCAGGCCGATGCCGACGGCGAGGCCGTTCACCGCGGCGACGAGCGGCTTGGGAAAGCTTTCCAGCGCCTCGATGAACGGCCCGAAGCCGTCGCGCTGGCGCTCATCGTGGCTGCGGCCGTCCGCGAGCTCCTTCAGGTCCTGTCCGGCGCTGAAGGCCCGCCCGGTGCCGGTCAGCAGCACGCAGGCGATCGCCGGATCCTCGCGGGCCGAGACGAGCGACCGGGCGACGCCGCGATAGAGGGCGTCGTTGAAGGCGTTCAGCGCCTCGGGCCGGTTCAGCCTGAGGGTCCTGACGCCGGCATCGTCCACGCACGCGAGCGGCGTCTCCGCGTTCCCCGCCGCCTCAGGCATCGTCGGTGCCGCCGCGGCTCTCGTACCAGGAAAATTCCAGCAGCAGGCAGCCCTCGGGCGCGCGCACCGGCCCGTGCATGAAACCCGGTTCGCGGCACGCATAGGCCGGGGCCGCCAGCCGGCGCCAGCCGCCGGGGCTGTCGGGATCGCCGACCTCCATCGCTCCCTCGAGCATCCAGATCTCTTCCCAGTAGTCGTGGGCATGCGCGGCCGGGGTCTCGGCCCCGGGTTCGAGCCGCAACAGCCGCGTCCGGCAACCCTGCCGGGCTTCCCGGTCGAGACCGCCGGTCAGCACACGCTGGCGAATGCCCGAGCTGTTGTCGTCATAGGCACCGAAGGCCGTGGCGAGATCGATCTCGCGAAAGTCCAGGTTGATCCGCGGCGCCCGCATCCGCCCCTCCCGTCCGGCTGGTTTCGCGACTATCCTGCGCGGCCCAGCATCACCAGACAATCCCGGGAGCCGCGCCATGTCCGAAGCCGCCACAAGCCAAGACGCCCCCTTCCAGCTCGAACATTGCCTGATGTCCGAGGCCGACCTGCTGCCGCTGCTGGAAGGCCGGCGGGCGCGCTCGGGCGGACGGGTGATGGACGCCAAGGCGCAGGTCGTCGCCGAGTTCACCCGCTCGATCCGGGTGCCCGGCCATTTTCCGCCGCTGCCGGAACTGCGCCAGCAGCTCCTGACCATGGTGCAGTTGCTGGACGAGCCGGCGCCCGCAATTGCGCGCATCGAGGATCTCGCGCTGCCCGGCCCGGCCGGCGACATTCCCGCCCGGCTCTATGCCGACAGCGCCGATACCGGCCTGCCGGTGCTCGCCTACCTGCACGGCGGCGGTTTCGTGCAGGGCGATCTGGATACCCATCACGGCCTGTGCGCCCGACTGGCGCAGATGTCGGGCGCGATGGTCGTGGCGATCGACTATCGCCTGGCGCCGGAGCACAAGTTCCCGGCCGGCGCGGAGGACTGCTGGGCGGCCTATGCCTGGCTGCGGGCCAACGCCGCCACGCTGGGCGGCGATCCGGGCCGCATCGCCGTCGGCGGCGATTCCGCCGGTGGCAATCTCTCGGTGGTGGTGAGCCAGCGGGCGGTCCGGGAGGGTGTCCGGCCGCCCGAGTTCCAGGTGCTGATCTATCCGGTCGTCGACCTGCACACCGATACCGGCTCGCACGCCGAGTTCGCCGAGGGCGCGGTGATCCCCCGCGACCGCATCGACTGGTACATGCAGCAATATCTGAACGGTCCCGCCGATCTCGACGATCCCGTGGCTTCGCCGCTGTTCGCCGGGGATCTTGCCGGCCAGCCGCCCGCGCTGATCGTCTCGGGCGGGTTCGATCCGTTGCGCGACGACGCCGTGAACTACGCCGAGAAACTGCGGCAGGCGGGCGTGCACGTGACGCTGCACGAGTATCCCGGCCAGATCCACGCCTTCGTCTCGCTGACCAAGGCAATCCCCGAGGGCATGGCGGCCACGGTCGAGATCGCCGACTACATGCGCCGGCAGTTCGCCCTCTAGCGGGGGTGGCCGGGCCCGCCACCGGGGCACGCGCGCACCGCGTTCCCGAAAGGGAACGCACCGTGAAACGGGCGATGCGCCTGCCCTGTCTGCTGCTTCTTCTCGCCCTCGCGGGGTGCGCGGGAAGCGGGCTGCGCGAGCGTCCCACCACGGCCATGCTGATCGCCCAGTTCGAGGCGGTCGCCTTCGGCAACGATCATGGCGAGCCCGCCGGAATTCTCATCCGCTGGTCGGAAGCACCGACGATCAGGCTGCTCCACCTGGATGCCGCGGGCCTGGCGATCGCCGCCGGCCACGGCAGGGACGTCGACGCGGTGATCGGGCTCATCCACCGCAACACCGGACTGAAGATCAGGCCGGCCGCGGCGGGAACGGAGCCGACGATGAACGTCGTCTTCATGCCGCAGCGCCGCTATGCCGAGATCATCGCGAACGCCAAAGCCCCCGAGGCGCGGCTGAAGTGGCTCTCCGACTTCTTCTCCTCGAGCCAGTGCTACGGGCTGGTCGGCTATGGCAGAAACGAGAATGCCGGGGTGCTGGGGCGCGCCCTGCTGGCGATCGACAGCGAAAGTCCGCCCGATCTGCGGCTGAGCTGCGTGCACGAGGAGATCATCCAGTCGATGGGACTGCCGGCGGATGCCTGTCACTACCGGCCCTCGCTGTTCTGCGAGCTCGACCGGACCCAGCTCACCACCGAGGCCGACGAGGTGCTGCTGCGCACGCTCTACGATTCCCGCCTTGCGCCCGGCATGACGCCGGCGCAGGCGATGCCCCTCGCACGCCGGATCATCCGGGACTGGTGGGGCGACGACCGCGACTGAGCCGCCCCCGACCTCAGGCGAAACGCGCGCCGCCGCGCAGCGCGCGCTCCACCAGCGACTGCAGCTCCGGCAGATAGGGCGCCGCGCTCTCCGCGGCTGCGGCGACGCGATAGCCGCAGAGCGGCAACGAGGGCAACCGGGGATGGCGGTTCAGCACGAGATCGGGCCGGTCGACCGCGCTCTCCGGCACCACGCCGATCCCGAGGCCGGCGGCCACCGCGATCCGGAGCGCCTCCAGCGTGCCGGCGTCGACCACCGTCTCGTGCGCGATCCCGGCTTCCTTGAGGATGCGCAGCGCGGCCTGGCGGTGCACGCAGGGCACGGGCGAGACCACCAGCGGCAGGGGGCCTTCGCCGGGCAGCGCCGAGCGCTGGCCGATCCAGGTCAGCGCCTCGGGAAAGGCCGGTGGCAGGCCCGGCGGCCAGAGATCGAGCGTGACGATCAGATCGAGAGCGCCGGCTTCCAGTTCCTGCTTCAGCAACGCGCCCGGCATGGTGGTCAGCCTGAGGTCGACATCCGCATGCTGACGGGCGAACGCCGAGACAGTGTCCGCGAGCCGCGCGATCAGGCCTTCCTCCGACAGGCCGAGCCGCAGCCGTCCGGCCGCCGGCCCAACTGTGAAGCGACGCACGAGACCGTCCATGGCCTCGAGCACGCCCGCGGCTTCGCGCGCCAGCGCCTCGCCGTCCGCCGTCACCGACAGACGCCGCGTGGTGCGGGCGAACAGGCTCCGGCCCAGCAGGTCCTCCAGCCGGCGGATCTTGTGGCTGACCGCGGAGGGGGTGAGCGCCAGGCGCTGGGCGGCGGCGGCGAAACTGCCGGTTTCATAGACCGCCAGCGCGGCGGTCAGCAGATCGATGTCGAGCCCGCGCAGCGCCGGCGTTCCACCGGGAGATCGGCCGTCCGTTTCCTGAATAGTGCTCATCGATCCGCCTCATCAATCCGGTTCCAGGCCCTGCATGCCGTTGATATTTCCGCGATATTTTTATTTCCACAGTTTTCATCATCAAACAACTGAAATTAATTCGTTTCACTCATCAACTGGCTGATCCTAGGTGGAAGGCCCTGACACGCCGGAGACGAACGATGGCCGATCCCGCCACCACCCAGGGCCTGTTGCTGGCCCCCCTCGCCTTCTTCCTGTTCGCCGCCTCGATCACGCCGGGGCCGAACAACGTCATGCTGGCCGCCTCGGGGATGAATTTCGGCTACCGCCGCAGCCTGCCGCACGTCGCCGGCGTGGCCGCGGGTTTCGGCGCGCTGATGTTCGCCTGCGCCCTGGGTTTCGGCGCGCTGTACGAGCGTCATCCGGAGTTTCGCGCCGTGCTGTCGGTCGTGGGCGGCGGCTATCTGCTCTATCTCGCCTGGCGCATCGCCACGGCCGGGCCCAGCCCGTCGGGCGGCGGCGGGCGGCCGCTGCGCTTCCACGAGGCCGCCGCCTTCCAGGTGGTCAATCCCAAGGCCTGGGTGATGGCGCTGACCGCGTCGGGTTCCTTCCTGCCGGCGCTCGACGATCCGCTGCAGCAGGCCTTCGTGGTGCTGGCCGTGGTGCTGACGATCGGCGTGCCCTGCATGCTGACCTGGACCCTGTTCGGTCAGGCGATGGCCCGGCTGTTCACCACCCCCGGCCGTCGCCGGGTGGTGAACGGCGCGCTCGCCCTGCTGCTCGTCGCTTCATTGCCGCTGATCGTGCTGTAGGGCGGGCGCGTTGCCGGCCGGCTACTGCTCGGTGAAGGCCCGGCTCATCGACTGTTCGAGCGGCTTGGTCAGGTAGTCGAGAAAGGTGCGCTCGCCGACCACGATCATCACCTCCACCGGCATGCCGGGCAGCAACTGCACCGAGGCCGCCTTCAGCGCCGCTTCGTCCGGCCGGATGATGGCGCGGTAATAGCTGGCGCCGCTGGCCTCGTCGGTCAGGGCATCGGCCGAGACCCAGGCCACCCGGGCCTCGAAGGTGGGCGTGGTGCGCTGGTTCAGGGCCGAGAGACGGATCGTCGCCCGCATGCCGGCCTGGACGATGTCGATATCGGTGGGCATCACCTGGGCGTCGACCACCAGGTTCTCCAGAGCCGGGACGACGTCGAGCAGGGGCTGACCGGGCGAAATCACGCCGCCGGTCGTGTGCACCGCCAGGTTGACCACCCGGCCCGAAGCCGGCGAGACGATCTCCGTGCGCGCGAGCACGTCCTCGGCCGCCCGGATCTGTTTCTGCAGATCGAAGACCGAGGCCTGCACCTCGCGCAGTTCCGCCACCGCCTCGTTGATCCGCTGGCTCTCGAGCTCGGTGATGCGCAGGCGGGCTTCCGAGATGCTCTGGCGCGCTCGCGCGATCGCCGCGAGATTCTGTCCGCGGGCGCCGCTGATCTGCGCCTGCTCGCGCTTCAGGGCGAGTATCCGCTCCTTCCGGGCGAGCCCCTTGGCGGTCAGGATCTCCTGCCCCTCGATCTCCTCGCCGATCAGTTCGAGCTGGCGCTCCTGGGCCGCGATCTCCGCCTGCAGCCCGCGGATCTCCTCGGCCAGCTGGGCCTCGCTCTGGGCCAGTACCGCGCGCTGGGTGGTGAGCGCGTCCTGGCGGGCATCGAAGATCGCGAGCTGGCCATACAGGGTCTCGGCGATCTCGGGATCGTCCGAGCGGTCGAGCAGCCAGACGGGAAAGTCCACCGCCTCGGCATTGTCGCGTTCGGCCTTCAACCGGGCTTCCTGCGCCACCGCCGCCGCCAGCCGGCCGCGCAGCAATTCCAGTTCGGCGCGAGGCCGGGTGACGTCGAGGCGGATCAGGGTCTGGCCGGCGGTGACCGGATCGCCATCGCGCACCAGGATCTCTCCGACGATGCCGCCCTCCAGGTGCTGCACGGTCTTGCGGTTGCCCTCGACCTTCACCGAGCCCATGGCGATGGCGGCGCTGTCCAGCGGCGCCAGCGCCGCCCAGCCGCCCACCCCGCCGAAGAACAGCAGGGCGATGATCAGGCCCAGTCGCGCCGAGGCGGCGATATCCGGCCGGTCCGGCTCGCCCGCATCGGGCGGACCGCCCGCCGGCATCGCCACCGGCAGGCCGCCGCCCGGCACGGACGGCGCACCGGCGGGCACCTGCGCGGGTTCGATCGCGCCCAGCGGCTGGCCCGGGCTCCCCTGGGCCGGCGGTCCGGGTTGCGCGGCGGCGCTCATGCGCCCTGCCCCTGCGGCTGCAGCGGCGGGGTCGGCGTGGCCTGATCGCGCACCGCCGCCTGGCGGGCCTGCGCCGCGCCCTGCGGGCCCAGCAGTTTCTCCATCACCTCGTCGCGCTCGCCGAACAGGTCGACCCGGCCCTCGCGCAGCACCAGCACGCGATCGACATGCTGCAGGATGTTCGGCCGGTGGGCGATGATGACGATGGTCGAACCGCGCGCGCGCATCTCGTCCACCGCCGTCAGCAGGGCCTGCTCGCCCTCCCTGTCGAGGCTCGAGTTGGGCTCGTCGAGGACCAGCAGCCGGGGTTCGCCGAACAGGGCGCGGGCCAGCGCGACGCGCTGGCGCTGACCGCCCGAGAGCACCACGCCGCCATCACCGATCTGGGTCTCGTAGCCGTCCGAGAGCTGCAGGATCAGTTCGTGCACGCCGGCGAGCTTGGCCGCCGCGACCACCGCCTCGTCGTCGGCCTCGCCGAGGCGGGCGATGTTCTCCTGCACGCTGCCGTTCATCAGTTCGACATCCTGCGGCAGGTAGCCGATATAGCGGGCGCGGTCGGCATCCGACCATTTGTGCATGTCGGCGCCGTCGAGCCGCACATGGCCGCCGGTCGCCCGCCAGCTTCCGACCAGCAGCCGCGCCAGCGTGGTCTTGCCGGCCGCCGAAGGACCGATCAGACCCATCACCTCGCCCGGTTCGAGGGCGAAGGAGACGTTCTTCAGGATCGGCTCGGGCACCGCGTCCAGCTTCACCGAGGCGTCCTGGACCATCAGCCGGCCGGCCGGCGGCGGCAGCTCGATCGACGGATCGCGGCCCGAACGGGCGATCATCGCGCTGATCCGCTCCCAGGCCTCGCGGCTGGCGACGAAGCCCTTCCAGGCCCCGATCGCCTGCTCGACCGGGGCCAGCGCCCGGCCCATCAGGATCGAGGCGGCGATCATCGAGCCCGGGGAGATTTCCTGTTTCACCGCCAGCCAGGCGCCCAGCCCCATGATGCCGAGCTGCAGGCCCATGCGGCAGAACTTGGCGCAGGCGGTCAGCCGGCCGGCGATATCACTGGCCCGGCCCTGCAGCGCCAGCGCCTTGGTATTGTCCTCGCGCCAGCGCGCGACGAGGTTGGGCAGCATCCCCATGGCGGAGATCACGTCGGAATTGCGCATCGCCAGTTCCGCCTGGTGCTGCGCCTTGCGCTGCGCGCCGCCGGCGGCGGCCAGGGGCTGACGGGTCAGCATCTCGTTGGCCAGCGCCAGGCCGAACAGGACCAGCGCGCCGACGAGCGACATGATCCCCTGATAGGGATGCACCAGGAAGATCGCGATCAGGAAGACCGGCACCCAGGGCGCGTCCAGCAGCGGAAAGACGCCCGAACCGGTGAGCCAGTTGCGCACCGTCTCCAGGTCGCGAAGGCTGCGCAGGGTGTGATCGCCCCGCTGCATCAGCATGTCGGCGATCGAGCCCTCGACCAGCGGCCCGCCCATCCGCGCGCTCATCCAGCCGCCGATGCGGGTCATCACCGCGCTGCGCACGCCTTCCAGCAGGGCCATGGTGAGGACCGCGACGACGGCGATCACGGAGAGCATGACCAGGGTGTCGATCGACTGGCTGGCCAGCACGCGGTCGAACACCTGCATCATGTAGATCGGCATGGTCAGCATCAGCAGGTTGATCATCCCGCTGAAGGCGATCACCGGGATGAAGGCGCGGCGGATCTGCTTTACCGACTCCGCGAGGATGTCGTTCTTCATGCCGTGATGCGCCCCCCAGCGATCCGCGGCCATCATAGCCTCAACCGCGCGAACGCGGGCAAACCGGGCTCAGGCGGGGTTGGCTCCCGGCAGCGCCTCGGCCACGGCATCGAACCAGGAGGCCAACGGCCGGGTCAGCGCCGAGCCGTCGGCCCAGGCCCTGCCCCGCCGGCACAGCCTGAGCGCCATCTCCCTGGTGACGCCGACCTTGTCGCGTTCGAGGCAGTAGCCGGCCTCCCACCAGGGCCCGTCTTCCTTGTTGGCGAGCACCAGGCCCAGGCGCACGCAGGTATGGAAGGTGCCGAACAGCAGCAGGTCCTCCAGGCCGGCGCGGCGTCCCAGCTCGCCCTGCACCCGGCGCACCGCGTGCATCAGCAGCGGGGCGGAGAGGTCGGCCTCGAAGGGCGTGAACTCGTCGCCGAGCAGCCAGGCCATGTCGTCCAGCGGGTTGCGCAGGCCGCAATGTTCCCAGTCGATCCAGAAGACCCGTCCGTCGGGGCGGACGATGGCGTTGCCCGGCCGGGCGTCCCACTTGACGAAATGCGGCGCCGGCGCGGCCAGGCCCGCGACGAGCTTCTCGACCGGCAGGTCCGGCGGCGGCAGGTCGAAATGCCGCCCGATCCGCAGCGGCATGCGCACCAGGTCGCGCCGCCAGGCCTCGCCCTCGCCCAGCACCACCAGATCGAGACGCACACGCTGACGCATGGCCGCGGCCTGGGTCGCGACCAGCGCATCGACGGCGCGGCGCAGCAGGGCGTCGGCGTCGGCGGGCGTTGCCTCGGCCAGCGCCTGCGACAGCCGCACGCCGCCCAGGTCTTCCTGCAGCAGCCAGCCCTGGTCGAACGCCAGCAGTTCCGGAACCGGCGCGTCCTCGCGGTTCATCGCCGCCATCACCGCGGCCTCCAGCGCCGCGCGGGCGGGATACTTGCGTCGGGTCACGACGATCGAGCGGTCGCGCAGGAGCACGCGGACGGACTGGCGCGACCGGCCGCCCGGACGTTCGATCCCTACCGGCGTCTGGCCCAGCAGGCGCCGGCAGAGATCGCCGATCTCGACATCGGAAATCCGGCCGGAGCGCCGGCGTCGCCGCGGTTCGGAATTTGCCCCCTGCTCCGCGATGCCCTTCACTCCCCTTCGCGCCGGCCCGGCCGACGCGTTCCGCCCCGCGCTATGCCCGTCCGCGACCGGCCTGTCCAGAGCCCGCCGCAGGGCAGGCCTGCGCGATTGTCGGATGACCGCAACCGCCGGCTTCGCTATGCCGGGGCATCGACCCTGAATTGCCGGAGGTCCAGCCATGCTCGCGATCATCGCCTCGATCGCACCGATCTTCGTGCTGATCGCCCTCGGCCAGGCACTCTGGCGCGGCGGCATTCCCTCGGTCGACTTCTGGAACATGAACGACAAGCTGGTCTACTGGGTGCTGTTTCCGGCCCTGCTGTTCTCCAAGACCTCAACCATCGCCCTCAGCGGCGCGCTGATGGCGGACTTCGCGCTGCTGGTCTATGGCGGACTCGCCGCGGCCTTCCTCTTTGCCCTGCTCGCCGCCCGGCTGTTCCGCCTCGGCGCGCCGCTCGCCACCTCGGTGCTGCAGGGCTCGGCGCGGCACAACACCTTCATCGCCATCGCCGTGGCCGAGCGCCTGTTCGGTGCGGAGGGCCTGGCGCTCGCGACCCTGGTCACCGCCCTGCTGATTCCCGTCACCAACATCTCGGTGGTCACCGGCATGGTGGTCCTGCTGCGCGGCGGCGGCAGCGGTGGCGCCGGTCGCGTCGCCGCGGCGATCGCCCGCGACCTGGCGCGCAATCCGCTGCTGATCGCCATCGGCCTCGGCCTGACGCTCAACCTTGCCGGGATCGGACGGGTCGCGGTGCTGCACGAGATCACCGATGTCCTGGGTTCCGCGGCCCTGCCGATCGTGCTGCTGTGCATCGGCGCCAACATCCGGATCAACGAGATGGCCGCGGCCGCCCTGCCCGTGGCGCTGTCGATCGCCGGCAAGATGCTGGTCTTCCCGGCCGCGATCATGCTGCTGGCCCAGTTCCGCGACCTGCCCGACCCGGCGCTCGGCATCGCCCTGCTGTTCGGCGCCGTGCCCACCGCCGCGGGCGCCTACTCGCTGTCGCGCCAGATGGGCGGCGACGCGCCCAGCATGGCGACGATCATCACCCTGCAGACCGCGCTGTCGTTCCTGACGCTGCCCCTGACCCTGGTGCTGCTGCGCCCCTACCTGTAGCCCGGGCCCGCCCGAACCGCGGGGACGCTCCCGGCGCTCTGCGCGGTATCGCGGCGGACGGTGCGAGGTTCACGGCTCCCGCCGCGGTTCCAGGATCTCGAACAGGAAGCGGAAATCGTCGATCAGGTCGAACAGGCCGGTCAGCGCCGAGACTTCGCCCTCGACCCGCACCAGCCCTTCCGCGAGCGCAGTCTCCAGATCGAGCTGGCGCATCACCAGGCGGTCGAGCACCGGCCGGTCGAGCCGGACCTGGGCGTCGGCTTCGTCCGCGTGCCAGTCCTCGCGATAGGTCAGGGCGCTGTTTTCCAGGTTCAGGCAGTAGCGCTCGCCCAGGTCCTCGAAGCTCCAGTTCAGCACCAGGCGACGGCCGTCGGCCTTCGGGCCGTTCAGGCGCACCGCGAGATAGTCGAAGAACATCGGCACGCTGAGCGCGCCGACCAGGTCCGGGCTCAGCGGCGCCCGCGCCGTCACGTTCGGCAGGCCGTGCCGCAGTTCCCAGGCGCCCTGCAGGTAGGCGTTGCGCCAGGTTGCGCTCTCGGCCTGGTAGCCCATCTGTTCCAGCGCATCGGCGCAGAGCTCGCGGGCCTCGCGATTGTCCGGTTCGGCGAACAGCACCGCGCTGGCGATATCGGCGACCCAGCGGTATTCGCCCGCCTCGAAGTCGGCCCGCGCCTTCTCCAGCGCCGGCGCCGCCCCGCCCATATATTCGACCAGCTTGCGCGCCCGCGGCACCGGCGGCAGCGGGTTCAGGTTGGCCGGATTGGCGTCGTACCAGCCGACATAGCGGTTGTAGACGGAACGGGCGTTGTGGCTGAGCGTGCCGTAGTAGCCGCGCACGTGCCAGGTGTTGGCGAGACTTTCGGGCATCGCCAGCCGCTCGGCGATCTCGCCCGGCTTCAGGCCGTGGTTGAGCAGGCGCAGGGTCTGGTCGTGCAGATACTTGTAGGCGTCGCGCTGCTTGGCGAGAAAGTCCTGGACCCGGCCTTCGCCCCAGACCGGCCAGTGATGCTGGGCGAACACCACCTCGGAGCCCGGCGCATAGTCCAGCAGCGCCGCGTCGAGATATTTCGCCCAGACATTGGCATCGCGCACCTGCGCCCCGCGCAGGGGATAGATGTTGTGCAGGTTGTGGGTCGCGTTCTCCGCCAGGTTCAGCGCCTTCAGGCCGGGAAAGAACATGTGCATCTCCGCCTTCGCCTCGGTGTCCGGCGTGAGCTGGAAGAGGATGTCGATGCCGTCGATGCGGTGCTGCTCGACCGGTTCGCGGATCACCTGGGTGGGAGCGATCAGGGTCACGGTGCCCCGCGAGGTGACCTTGCCGAGGCCGGCGTCGACCTGGCCGCGCGGCCCCTTGAACAGGGTCGCGCCGAACTGGAACTGGGCGCGACGGACCATCGGCCCGCCGACCAGGACGTTCTCCTGGGTGACTTCCTCCATGAAACGGTCGGGCGCGATGATCGCGACGTCGCCGGCCCTGACCGCCGCCTCGCTGGTCACCCCCTTCACCCCGCCGTAATGGTCGACATGGGAGTGGCTGTAGATCACCGCGACGACCGGCCGGTCGCCGCGATGGGCGCGGTAGAGCGCCAGCGAGGCCGCGGCCGTCTCCTGCGAAACCAGGGGATCGATGATGATCAGGCCGCGATCGCCCTCGATCACCGTCATGTTGGACAGATCGAAACCGCGGATCTGGTAGATCCGCTCGCAGACCCGGTAGAGGCCGTGATTGAGGTTGAGCCGGGCCTGTCGCCACAGGCTGGGATTGACCGTCGGCGGCGCCTCGGGCTGGTTCAGGAAGGCATAGTCCCGGAGGCTCCAGACCACGCGGCCCTGCTCGTTGCGGATCTCCACCTCGGGCAGCGTGGCGACGAAGCCGCGCTCGGCGTCGGCGAAGTCCTGGGTGTCCGCGAAGGGCAGGACGTCCAGCAGGGCGCGGTTGTGGTTGCAGGTATGCGCGCTCGCCTCTTTCGGCGCCGTCGGCTCGTGCGTGTCCGCCATCGTTCCCCTCCCCGGTATCAGTATTCCGCAGTCACGCCGGCCCGGGCGGGCGCGGCGTCGCGAACCTGCGCCACCGCCGCCGCCAGGTCGGCGAGGAAGTTCTCGCGAGCCGGCTCGTGCAGCAGCGACAGCATGGCGTGCATGCCTTTGGGCGCCCGGGTCAGCGCCGACAGCCAGCCGCGTTTCTGCATCGCTTCGGAGACCGCGAAGATGTCGAGCTCGGTCGATCCGTAGTTGATGATCGACAGGTCGGGCCTGGCCCACAGGCGCAGGCCGCCGATCGCCTCGATGCCGGCGACATAGGCATCGACGCTCGCCGCCAGCCGTTCCGCGGCGCGGCGATAACCGGCCTCGCCCAGGTGGTTGAGCACCGCCCAGGCGCCGGCCACCGCGCCGCCCGGCCGCGTGCCCGCCAGCGTCGCGGTCTCGAACCGGCCGTTGGGCCAGGAATCCGCCACGAAACTGGCCCGCGCCAGGTCCTCGCCGTCACGGTAGAACACCGTGGAGGCGGGCTTCGGGCAGTAGCCGAACTTGTGCAGGTCCGCGGATATGGAGGTCACGCCCTCGAAGCGGAAGTCGAAATCCGGCGTCGATCGGCCGATCCGGGTGAAGAACGGCGCCATCCAGCCGCCCACGCAGGCATCCACGTGCAGCCAGAGATCGCGCTCGAGCGCCAGCGCGCCGAGCTCGGCGATCGGATCGATGACGCCGTGCGGGAAGCAGGGCGCCGAGCCCACCAGCGCCATCGTGTTCTCGTCGATCAGCGGCACCATGCTTGCAACGTCGGCGCGCCGGTCCGCGCGCAGGTCGCCGCGACGCAGTTCCAGGTCCATCACGTCGGCCGCCTTGTCGAAGGCGGGATGCGCCGTCACCGGCATCACCACATTGAGCGGCCGGCCGTCGCGCGGCCGGCCGTGGCGGGCCCGCCAGCGGTCGCGGGCGGCCTTCATGGCGAGGAAGATGCTCTCGCTGCCGCCGCTGGTGAAGGCGCCTTCCGCGCCGTCGGGCGCGGAGAACAGGTCGAGGCCGTAGTCCAGCACCTCGCGCTCCATCGAGGCGATGGAGAAGAAGGCCCGCTTGCGGCCCAGCGCGTTCTCGGAAAAGAACGCGAAATAGGCATCGCGGCCGATCTCGTAGGTTTTCGCATCGTTGCCGAAGACGAACAGCGGCGTGCGGCCGTTGCGCCAGTCGAAATCGTCCGACGTCCTGGCCCGCATGTCGCGCTCGAGGTCGTCCCAGTCGCGTCCGCCGTCCGGAAAGCGCGCCCGTTCCCGCATCATCGCTGTCTCCTCCCGTATCCGTCGGGAACGATAGCTTCTCGCCGGTCCCGCTCACAGCGGGAAGCGTGAAAAGTCCGGATCGTGGCGGATCCGGCCGTGACGGGGCCGGCCCGGCGCCGACATCAGGTGGGCAGCATCCACAGCGCCAGCAGGGGCGCGGGACCGGCGCGCATGGCATGGACGATGTTGTGCGGGTTGTAGACCAGCCCTCCCGGCCCGGGCCGGTGCCAGGGGCCGGCCTCCTGCCGCCATTCGCCTTCCGAAAGCACGACATAGACCTCTTCCGGCGGGTGCCGGTGATCGGGATAGCGGGTATCCGGCGCCATCAGGCTGACACCGATGCGCAGATCGTCGCGGCGTTCCAGGCCCTCGGGACCGGCGATCAGGGCGTTGGCGTGGCGGTTTTCGAAATCGCCCGGCACCGCGTCGCTGCCGGGCCGCGCCGCCCAGGCAAGACGCTCGGCGAGAGCGGCCAGCGCTCCGGCGAGCGCGGGCACATGCCGTTCGGCAGCTTCCAGGGCGGATGGCAGATGCGCCGCGGCCACCGGCGGTTTGCGCGACGCCGGGGGCGCGGCCTCGCCCGGCAGCCTCAGCCTCGCGGACACCAGCCCGGCCGCCTCGCGGGCGCCCGCCGGCGGCGACGGCGCGCGCGCCACCGCGTCGAACAGGCTCGCATACAGGGTCGTCAGGGCCGGATCCCGGGACATCGCGCCTCCCTCCCGGCGCCTCTGTGACGGCCGGATTGGAATCCGCTCCGACAGCCGCTATATGCACGCCGTTTTTCATCCTGCAGACCCGATCCGACATGAGCAAGACCGACAGCAAACCGGCCGCGGCCAAGACCGCGGGCGGCAAGGACAGCAAGGCGGGCAGCGCCAAGGCCGGCGACAGTGCCACCGGCGAAAGCACCGCCGCCAGCGAAAGCACCGCCGGCGGGGATACCGCCAGCGAAAGCAAGACCGCCGACAGTGCGGCGGGCGGCGGCCCGTCGGGCGGTGGCGGCGGGCGTCCGATCAGTCATTTTTCCAGCGTGTCCACGCCGGCCTACCGGTCGGGCTGGTCGGAAATCTTCGGCCAGGGCAAGGGGGCGACGAAGAAGGGCGGCACACGCCCGCGCAAGGCCGCACCGCTGCCCGAGGTGGTGCTGGAGTTCGACAGCCTGCCGGCCGACCTGCAGGACGCGCTTGCCGCCGAGGCGCGCGCCCGGCTCGGACGCCGCAAGGCCGGTTACGAGCGGGCCCGCAAGGCCGGCACGGTACGCTGGGAACTGGTCTGCCGCTTCGACTGACCCGGATCCGTCAGTCCCGGTAGTCGGGCTCGTCGCGGTCGAGCAACCGCTTCATCGCCTCGAAATGGTGCATGGCCGCGGGCTTGCCGCCGTAGCGCGGGCCGTCGCGAAAACCCTGGATGGTCTTCTCGACGACGGCATCGGAAAGCACGTTGAGTTCCTGGCCGGTCCACTGCGCGTAGAGCTGGACCTGGGCGACCCGCTCGAAATAGTAGAGCCGGTCCCAGGCCTCGGCGACGGTGCGTCCGACGGTGGCGATGCCGTGGTTCGCCATCACCAGGATGTTCTTCTCGCCCAGCGATCCGGCCAGCCGCTCGCCTTCCTCCGGCTCGAGGGCCGGCCCGGTATAGAGCGGGTCGTAGGCCGTCTGCATGATGATCGCCACTTCGGTCTGGCCGATCGGCAATACCCGGGGGTCTTTCAGCCGGGCCAGCGCGCTGCCGTAGGGCATGTGGGTGTGCATGACGCAGGCCGCGTGCGGCGCCAGGCGGTGGATCGGCTCATGGATGCAGTAGCAGGAGCGCTCGATCTCGCCCTCGCCCTTCAGCAGCCTGCCGTCGAAGCCCACTTCCATGAAGCAGCTTGCGGTCACCTCGGCCCAGTGCAGGCCGAAGGGAATCTGGAAGTAACGGTCGTCGGTGCCCGGCACCACCAGGGTCAGGTGGTTGAAGATGCCCTCGTGAAATCCGTGGCGCACGGCAAGCCGGTGCGCCGCGGCCAGGTCGACCCGGGCCTGCCAGGCGGCGCTGTCGGTGCTTTCCCGGCTGGCATTGATGCGTGGTGCGTTCATCGCGTTCCGTCCCTTCCCTTCCGCGCCCGCTGTGCCCCGGGCGCGCCGTGATGGCAGGATGATCGCACAGCAACGGAGGCGCCGCCATGTCCGAAACCAAGACCGGAAGCTGCCTTTGCGGCGGCGTGCGGTTCCGCGTGAGCGGCCCCCTGCGGGCCGTGATCGCCTGCCATTGCCGGCAGTGCCGCAAGACCAGCGGTCATTTCGTTGCGGCGACGCAGTGCGCCGCGGAGGACCTGGTGCTGGAGGCGGCGGCGAGCCTGCGCTGGTACCGCTCCTCGCCGCAGGCCGAGCGCGGCTTCTGCGCGACCTGCGGCGCCTCCCTGTTCTGGCGGCCGGACGGCCGGGAGCGGATCTCGATCATGGCCGGCTCTCTCGACGGGCCGACCGGCCTGCGCCTCGAGGGGCAGCTTTTCGCCCAGGCCGCGGGCGACTATTACCTGCCACCGGACGTGCCCCGCATCGACCAGGCCGCGCTCGATTGACGGCGACGCATTTCGCTTCCCGCCGGGCGCGAAAGGCTGGGCAGGCGGGCCGCAATTTGGCACAAGGGCCCGCCGGCGAGGCCGGCGGCTGAGACGCGTGGAACAGGCATGCAGGACGAGACCAACACCGCGGACGGCGAGCCGGTCCGCAACTTCATCCGCGACATCGTCGCGAGCGACATCGAGGCCGGCCGCTGCGCCGCGCCGGTGACGCGTTTCCCCCCGGAACCCAACGGCTATCTGCATATCGGTCACGCCAAGTCGATCTGCCTGAATTTCGGCATCGCCGAGGAGTTCGCCGGGCGCTGCAACCTGCGTTTCGACGACACCAACCCGGTGAAGGAGGAGCAGGAATTCATCGACGCCATCCAGCGCGATCTCGCCTGGCTGGGCTTCGACTGGGGCGGCGAGGCGAAGTTCGCGTCCGACTATTTCGAGCAGCTCTACGACTGGGCGGAGGCGCTGATCCGCGCCGGCAAGGCCTATGTCGACGACCAGAGCGCCGAGGAGATGCGCACGAATCGCGGCACCCTGACCGAACCGGGCGTGAATTCGCCGTGGCGGGACCGCAGCGTCGAGGACAATCTGGACCTGTTCCGGCGCATGCGCGCGGGCGAGTTCGCCGATGGCAGCCGGGTGCTGCGGGCCAAGATCGACATGGCCTCGGGGAACCTGAACCTCCGCGACCCCGTGCTGTATCGCATCCTGCGGGCGACGCACCATCGCACTGGAGATGACTGGTGCATCTATCCGATGTACGAC
>JBGTSP010000017.1:0-31357 GCA_041940205.1 Alphaproteobacteria bacterium | reverse complement strand
ATGGGTGCGGCCGGTCTGTTCGAGATCGTCTGACACCGACGCGCGGATCCGTCCGGCCCGCGCGGCCGGGCGACAGTGAGCGGAAAACGCCGGCCGGCGACGGACCGGCGTTTTCTGTGCCTCGCGTCCGGGCGGATGCGGGTCGAGAAGGAGGGAGAATACCAATGAGCACACGCATGCCGGCGCTGAGCCTGGCCGCGCTGCCCGGACGCCGGGCGCAGATGATCGAGATCGCGAAGGAGGCCGAAAGCCGCGGCTTCTCCGGCATCTACGGCCCCAGCCTGGGGGACGCGATGTCGCTGATGCTGGCGATCGCGCTCAATACCGAGCACATCCGGCTCGGCACCACGGTGATGCCGATCTACGGCGCCACGGCGTTCAATTTCGCCCAGACCGCGGCCTTCCTGCACGAGATGTCGAACGGACGCTTCCACTTCGGCACCGGCATCTCGCACGGCCCGGTCTACGAGCGCCTGAACGTTTCGGTCGGCAAGCCGCTGTCCGACATGCGCCGCTTCGTCGAGGAGCTGCGGGCGGTGCCGCGCACTGGCGACCTGCCGCCGCTGGTCCTGGCGGCGATGCGCAAGCGGATGATCGGCCTTGCCGGCGAGATCGCCGAGGGCATGGTGTTCGCCAACGGCGCCCGCAGCCACATGGCGGACTCGCTGGCCGTGCTGCCGGCCGAAAAGCGCGACGGCGACGACTTCTTCATCGGCTGCATGACCCCGACCTGCATCTCGGACGACGTGGAGGCGGCCAAGGCCGTCAACCGGCGCACGCTGACCGGCTATGCCCAGCTTCCCAACTACCGCAACTACTGGAAGGAAGCCGGCTTCGAGGAGGAGATGGCGGACGTCGAGAAGGCGATCGCGGACAACGCGCCCGAACGCATCCCCGCCGCCCTGTCCGACCGCTGGCTGGCCGAGGTCACCCTGTTCGGGCCAGCCGGTCACGTGCGCGAGCAGGTCGAGGCCTGGTTCGACGCCGGGATCAAGACGCCGATCCTGGTGCCCTCCTCGGCCGCCGGAAACCAGCTGGTCGCGATCCGGGAGGTTTTCGACACGTTTGCGGACTGAAGACCGGGCGCGCGCCCAGAGCCGGGCGCGCGCGGACGGCCGGTCGCCACCGCCGGTTCAGCGGTTGCCCTGCACCGAGGCTTCCAGCGATGCGGCGTCGACCCGGTGGCGCAGCGTTTCACCGGCCGCGTAGCGGGCGAGATTGTCGAGAAACACCGCATCCCCCCGGGCCGCGAAGCCGCCGCCATAGGCGGCGCAGTGGGCGCTCAGCCAGACCCGGGGATGCGCCCAGAGGGGATCGTCCGCCGGCAGCGGCTCGCGGGCGAAGACGTCGAGAATGGCGAGCTGCGGCCGGCCGGCATCGAGCGCGGCGAGCAGTGCGGCCTCGTCGACCAGGGCGCCGCGCGCGACATTCACCAGAAGGGCGTCGTCGCGCATGGCGGCCAGGAATTCCGCGTCGACCAGGCCCTCGCTGTCGCGGTTGGCGCCGGCCGCCAGCACCACGACCTCGCTGTCCGCCAGCGCCGCCGGCAGCCCGTCGGGCCGGATCATCCGGTCGGCCGGTTCGCTGCCGTCGGGCCGGCGCCGCACCCCCGTGACCTCGGCGCCGAAGGCCCGGGCGCGACGCGCCACCTCGCCGCCGATCCGGCCCATGCCGACGATCAGCCAGCGCGAGCCATGCACCTCGCGAAACCCGGTCTTGTCCCAGCGCCGGGCGGCCTGCGCGTCGCGGCGGCGCTCGACCGGATGAAAGGCTTCCAGCACCCGCGCCAGAACGAATTCCGCGATGGCGATGGCGGAGGCGTCCGAGTTGGTCAGCACCAGGCCCTTCCCGGCCAGGGTCGCGAAGACCGGATGGTCGAAGCCCGCCGCGCCGGACTGGAACCAGCGCAGCGCCGGGCTCTTGAGGCAGGCGACCATGAACTCGCGGGTCGGTCCCAGGCGGAACAGGTCGGTGCTGGCGAAGGCGATCTCGGGCGGCAGGACGAGCGGATCGACCGGGCGATCGCCCGATAGCACGCGGCCGTCCTCGTGCAGCACCAGGGCTTCGATTTCCGGTGCCGCGGCGCGGGCTCGCCCGGCGATCCGCCGCCAGCAATGATCGTGCACGAGAAGACGCATGCGCCAACGCTCCGGACAGGGGGGCAACGGGCGGACGGGCGGCCCCGGTCACGGGCCGGGCGGCAGGATAGGACCGCATCGCGGCCGGTCAATCGTGCCGGCGCGGCGATTCAATTCCCCCGCCGAACGCTCTACACTCCCCGGCCATGAAGGTCTTCAAGGGACAGCGCGGCCCGCAGGGCACCCTGGTCACGGTGGACGGCGCGCCGCTGCCCAGTCACACCGAGGTGCGCGATTTCCGCTCCGACGGCTTCGAATGGGGCTACGAGGGTTCAGGCCCCAGCCAGCTCGCCCTGGCGATCCTGGTCGAGCATCGCGGCCCGGACGACGCCCTGCGCCATTTCCGGGCGTTCATGCAGACCGTCATTTCCGAGATCGAGGACGACGCGTGGACCCTGACCTCGGACGACATCGAGCAGCGCGCCAGCGAGGTGACCATCGTCAACATGGATCTGGAAACGCTGCTGCGGAAAGTCCGCGGAGAGATCTGAAGCGATGCGCGACACCCTGAGCGACCTGATCGAGGAACAGGCCGCCCGCCGTCCCGACGCGCCCGCGGTGATCTATGGCGACGAACGGGTCGGCTATGCCGCGCTGCTCGAGCGCAGCCGCCGGGTGGCCGGCGGCTTCGCCGCGCTGGGCATCGCGGAAGGCGACAGGGTCGCGCTCTGGCTGCCGAACACCGTGGCCTACATCCTCGCCGCCCTGGCGCTCGCCCGGCTGGGCGCGATCGCCACCGCGGTCAATACCCGCTTCCGCGCCGGCGAGGTCGCCGACATCGTCGCGCGTTCCGGCGCCCGGGCGATGGTGCTGTGGCCCGGCTTCCGCGGCATCGACTTCCTCGGCATCCTGGACGACGTGCCGCCGGCCGCGCTCGCCGGGCTGGAAAGCCTGGTGCTCTACGACGAGGGCGATGCCGGCAATGTCGTTCCCGCCGGCGTGGCCCACTGCCGGCGGGTCCGCTGGGCGGAACTCGAGGCGGCGACGCCGTTCGACGGCGACCGGGCCGACCCGGCGTCGGGCTGCAACACCTTCACCACCTCGGGCACGACCAGCCGACCGAAATTCGTCCTGCACACCCAGTTCTCGATTGCCCGGCACGCCCGCGTGGTGGCCGAACGCTTCGGCCTATCCGAGGCCGACGGCGGCCTGCTGCAGGCCCTGCCCTTCTGCGGCGTGTTCGGCTTCTGCCAGCTCACCGCCGGGCTGGCCGCCGGCCGCCCGCTGATCGTGATGAACGCGTTCGACCCGGCCGAGGCGGCCGCGCTGATCGACCGGCATGGCGTCGAGGTGCTGTTCGTCACCGACGGCATGGTCGCCTCCTGGCTCGCCTGCCGCGCGGACACGCCGGTCTTTCCCACGGTGAAGCGCTGCTATTACGGCCTGTTCGATCCCGCGCTCGCCGACATCGCCGAGCGGGCGGCGGACCGCGGCCTGACGCTGATCGGTCTCTACGGCATGAGCGAGGTGCAGGCGCTGTTCTCGATGCAGCGCCCCGACGCTCCCTTCGCGCAGCGGATCGCCGGCGGCGGCCGGCCGGTGTCTCCGGACTACGACGTGCGCGTGCGCGATCCCGAGACCGGCGCGCTGCTGCCGGCCGGCGAACAGGGGGAGATCGAGCTCCGCGGCCCGTCCCTGATGAAGGAATATTTCGCCAACCCCGAAGCCACCGCGGATGCCTTCACCGACGACGGCTACCTGCGCAGCGGCGACCTTGGCTACCTGGCCGAAGACGGCGCCTTCGTCTTCGTGTCCCGCATGGGCGACGTGCTGCGGCTCGGCGGCTTCCTGGTCGCCCCGGCGGAGATCGAATCCCATCTGGGCGCGCATCCGGCCGTCGACGGCTGTCAGGTCGTCGGCGCGACGACGGCGGAGGGCCTGCGGGCGATTGCCTTCGTCACCCTCAATCCCGGCCTGCCGTTCGACGAGGCCGCCCTTCGGGCGCATTGCCTCGACGGCCTGGCCCGCTTCAAGGCGCCCGCGCGGATCGTCGCGATCGATGCGTTTCCCACGACCAAGAGCGCCAACGGCACCAAGATCCAGCGCGCCCGCCTGCGCGAGATGGCCGAGAACCTGCTGTGCGAAGAAACCGCGTCCCGGTCATGAACCGCGTGGTCGCGCTCCTCGGCCTGGTCGGGCTCTGGATCGCCTTCGCCCTGCCGGCGGCGGCCCAGTCGTCGGCCTCCCTGGCGGCGCTGGAACGCAACGCGGCGACCTGGGAGACCTATCTCGACTGGTTCGAACCGCAGGTCGAAGGCGGACCGCGACAGCCCGGCGCCCTGCGCCACATGCAGCCGGTGCTGCAGTCGATCGAGCAGGAGGCCCGGGCTGCCCGGGAGGAAGCCGCGAAGCGGATCGACCGGCTGCAGGCCATCAACGACGCGCTCGGCCCGGCGCCGGCGGAAGGCGAGCCGCCGGAGGACGCGGGCGCCCGCCAGCAGCGCGCCGACGTCGCCCGCGAACTCGCCGCCTGGCGGGCCCGCGCGGCGGACGCCGAGGTGGCGCTGACCCGGGTCGGTCGCCTGCAGCTGCAGGTGGCGACCAGCCGTCGCGCGGTGCTGCAGGACCGCCTCGCCGCCCGGCAACCCCTGCCGGTCGCGCCGGGCACCTGGCGCCTGGGCCTGCCGCCGTTGCTCGAGCGGATCGGCGAACTGGCGTCGGAAAGCCTGGCCTGGCTGACCCGCGTGGCGAGCGAGCCCGCCATCCTGCAGCGCCTGCCCCTGCCGCTGCTGCTGTTCGGCGCGCTGCTGTTCGGCGGGCGCCACATGCTGGGACGGCTGCGCCGGCGGTTCGGCCGGCAGTCCGGCCGGCCGGTGGGCGAGGAAGGCATCCCCTATCCCCGCCGCCTGCTGGCCGCCCTGGTCGACGGACTTGCCACCTTCGTCTACCCGGCGCTGTTCTGCGCCGCCGTCTGGTTCTGGCTGCAGAACGAGGACCGGCTGGCGAGCGAACGGGTGCTGGCGCTCGCCGAGCATGCCCTGGTCGCGGTCTATGTCTTCCTCGCCGGCTGGGCGCTGCCGCGGGCCCTGATCATGCCCGACGCGCCCGACTGGCGCCTGGCGCCGATCCCCGCCCACGCCGCGCGCGCGCTTTCGGCCCGGATCGGTCTGCTGGCCGCGATCCTGGCGGTCGACGTGTTCTGCGTGCGCGCGGAACTGCTGGACGACCTGCCGGCGGAATCGGTCTCGCTGTTCCTGACCGTGATGGTCGGCCTGCTGACCGCCGGCATCCTGCTGTGCCTGGCGCCGTCCCTCTGGCATGCCGACGAGGACCAAGCGGCGGCGCCAGGCGACGGGAACCCGGCAGACGAAGAGGCCGCTGCCGGAACGCCGGAACGCGAGGGTCCGGACCTGTTCGCGCGGTTCTGGTCGCTGGTGGCCGGGGCCGTGCGGATCGCCGCGATCGCCGCGATCGTCGGCCTGCTGGTCGGCTATGTCAGGCTGGCCGAACATGTCGTGCACGTGCTGCTGTTCGGCGGTCTCGCCATCGTCATGCTGTTCGTGCTGCGCGGCCTGCTGCGGTACGCCATCGGCGCGGCGATGCGGGCGGGACCGACCCAGCGCTTCCTGTTCCGCCATCACCGCACCCGCAACCGGGTGAAGTTCTGGCTACGCGTGGTGCTGGATCTCGTCGGTCTCCTTGCCGCTGTCCTGCTGATCGCGCTGATCGCCGGCGTGGCCCCCGCCGAACTGCAGCAGATCGTCCACCGGCTGCTGACCGGCTTCGAGATCGGCACGACCACCATCCGGCCGATCGACACCCTGTTCGGCCTGCTGATCTTCGCGCTCGCCCTGACGCTGACCCGGACCGGCCAGCGCGCGCTCTCGCAGCGCCTGCTGCCGCGCACGCAGCTCGATCCCGGCGTGCAGAATTCGATCGCCGCCGGCCTGGGCTATGCCGGTTTCGCCCTCGCGGTGATGCTGGGCGTCGCCACCATGGGGCTGGACCTGACCAATATCGCGCTGATCGCCGGCGCGCTTTCGGTCGGCATCGGTTTCGGTCTGCAGAACGTCGTGAACAATTTCGTTTCCGGCATGATCCTTTTGATCGAGCGGCCGGTGAAGGTCGGCGACTGGGTCGTGGTCGGCAGCAACGAGGGCTTCGTGAAGCAGATCAACGTCCGGGCCACGGAACTGCAGACCTTCCAGCGCGCCAGCGTGATCATTCCCAACGCCGAACTGATCTCCTCGGCGGTGATCAACTGGACGCACAAGGACCGCCACGCGCGCACCGAGATTCCCGTCGGCGTCGCCTACGGTTCGGACGTCGCGAAAGTGCGCCAGATCCTGCTGGATGCCGCCACCCGCCACGCCGACGTGCTGGACACGCCGCCGCCCTTCGTGCTGTTCATCGACTTCGCCGACAGCGCCCTGCTGTTCGAGCTGCGCTGCTTCACCGCCGATGCCACGCGCCGGCTGCACATCGCTTCCGACCTGCGCTTCGAGATCGACCGGGTCTTCCGCGAGGAGGGGATCGAGATCCCCTTCCCGCAACGGGTCGTGCACCAGGCGAAACCGTCCCGTCCCGATCCCCGCGAGAGCGATCCCGGCGAGAGCGACCCCGGCATCCCCGGCGACGCGGCCGAAGGGCCGCTCAGCGACCGCTGAAGTTCGGCGGCCGCTTCTCGACGAAGTGGGCGATGCCCTCCTTGAAGTCTTCCGAGGCGAAGCTCTTCATCATCTCGTCGTCGCCGATGACGTTTGCCTCCAGCAGGGTCTGGAAGCGGGCGTTCCACACCTGCTCCTTCATCACCCGCATCGAGCGCGGCGAGGACAGCGTCGCCAGTTCGTCGGCATAGGCGAGAACGCGGTCGAGGAAACCCTCCAGCGGGAAGACGTCGTTCACCAGGTTCATGCGCTTGGCTTCCGCCGCCTCGATCAGCCGGCCGGAGAGCAGCAGGTCGAAGGCGTGCGGCATGCCGACGAGCTGCGGCAGCATCCAGGAGATGCCGTGTTCGGCCACCAGGCCGCGCCGCGCGAACGCGGTGGTGAAGCGCGCGCCCTCGGCGGCGAAGCGGATGTCCGCGTACAGCGTGTAGACCAGGCCGATGCCGGCGCAGGGACCGTTGATCGCGCAGATCACCGGCTTGGGCACGGTGGGCAGGTAGGTCACCCGGCGGGCGAAATCCGGCGGCAGGGCAAGGCCGCCGGGCATCGCGCCCGCAGGGGCGGGCTCGGCGGCCGCGCCGTCGGGCGAGATCTGCTGCAGCGATCCCATGTCGGCCCCGGCACAGAAACCCCGGCCGGCGCCGGTGATGACGATCGCGCGCACCGCCTCGTCCGCGCCGGCGGCGAAACTGGCCGCGCGCAGTTCGTCCGCCATCCGGGCGGTCCAGGCATTCAATCTGTCCGGCCGGTTGAGCGTGATCAGGGCGACCGGCCCGCGGGTCTCGTAGATGATGTCCGAATAGTCCATTGCCGTCCTCCCCCGGAATGATGCGACCGCGAGGCTCTCACGTTCCCGGCGGGAATTGCAAAGGGCGCGGCGTTTGGCCGGATTGCATTGCCCGCGGCGAGGCCGGAGACTGGCGGCGTTCGGAGCCAAGGCTCCTCCCCGACCGGTTTTCCAGGCCGGTTCCGCCCGAAAATCCCCCTCTACAGGGTTTCCTGCCATGGACGTGACGCTGCAGGTCGTGCTGCCCATTTTCGGGTTGATCGCCGCCGGCTACGGGCTTGCCCGCACGCCGCTGCTGACCCCGGCCGGCGTCCGCGGCCTGACCACCTTCGTCTTCTACTTCGCGATACCCTGCCTGCTGTTCCGCTCGATCTCCCGCGGCGCCGATCTCGCCCAGGCCGAGTGGGCGGTGCCGCTGGCCTATTTCGGCGCCACCCTGCTGGTCGGCGCCATCGCCGCCGCCTTCCGCAGGCTGGCGTTCGGCGCCGGCTTCGAGGAAGGCGTGCTGTTCGCCATGGGCGCCGGCTTCGCCAACACCGTGATGCTGGGCCTGCCGCTCGTCTTCACCGCCTTCGGCGAAGCCGGCCTGGTGCCGATCCTGCTGATCATCGCCTTCCATTCGATCCTGCTGATCGGACTGCCGACAGTACTGCTGGAGATCGCCCGGGGCCGCCGTTCCGGCGCCTGGAGCACGGTACGCACGACGCTCGCCTCGCTGTTCCGCAACCCGGTGATCCTGGCCCTGCTGGCGAGCCTGGCCTGGCGGGCCGGCGGCTGGCCGCAACCGGAACTGCTGCAACGCACGGTCGACCTCGCCGCCGGCGGGGCCACGCCGGCCGCCCTGTTCGCGCTGGGCGCCTCGCTGACCGGCTACCGCATCGCCGGCGACCTGCGCGAGGGGCTCAGCCTGGTCGCCTTCAAGCTTCTCGCGCATCCGCTGGGCGCCTGGCTGCTGTGCCTGCTGTTCGACGTCTCCGCGCTTGCCACCGCCGTGGTGACGATCACCGCGGCGCTGCCGATCGGCATCAACGTCTTCGTGCTGGCCCAGCAGTACGACGTCGCCGTGCGCCGCGTGGCGAGCGCGATCGTGCTGTCGACGGCGCTGTCGATCCTGACCGTGGCAGTGCTGCTGTCGGAATTCGTGGCCCGGGCGGGCGGCGGCGGATGAGCCTGGCGATCGCCATCGTCCTGCCGGTCTTCGCCCTGATCGGCGCGGGCTACCTGATTGCCCGCTCGCCGCTGCTGGACGAGGAGGGCACGAGGGGCATCGGCGCCTTCGTCTACTATGTCGCGATACCCTGCCTGCTGTTCCGCGCGCTCACCGGCGGCATCGACCTGGGCGCGATCACCTGGACCGTCCCCGCCGCCTACTATGTCGCGACCTACGGCGCCGCGATGTTCGCGATGGTCGTCAAGCGGCTGGCGTTCGGCGGCGGTCTCGACGCGCTGGCGGTCTGGGGCATGGGCATCGCCTTCCCCAACATCCTGATCCTCGGACTGCCGCTGGCGCATGCCGCCTACGGCGACACGGGCCTGCTGATCGGCGTGCTGCTGACGACCCTCGATTCGATCCTGGTGATCGGGCTCACGACGGTGATCATCGAGCTTGCCCGCGGTTCGGGCGCCGGCGGCCTGCGCCAGGGGCTCTCCGTTACCGGGCGCGCGCTCAGCCGCAACCCCGTCGTGCTCTCGGCCCTGTTCTCGCTCGCCTGGAACCTCTCGGGCCTGGCGGTGCCGGACACCATGGCCCGCCTCGTCGACCTGACGGCGCAGGCCGCCCTGCCCGCCGCCCTGTTCTCCCTCGGCGCCTCGCTGGCCGGCGCGCCGGTCGCCGGCGATCTGCGCGAATCCCTGACCTGGGTGGCGCTGAAGCTGCTCGTCCACCCCCTCGCCATCGCCCTGAGCGGCCTCGCCTTCGGCCTGGCGTGGCGCGAGCTGGCGATCCTGCTGACGATCGGCGTCCTGCCGATCGGGGTGAACGTGTTTATCCTGGCGCAGCACTACGACATTATCGTCCGGCGCACCGCCAGCGCGGTGGTGATCTCGACGGCGCTCGCGGTGCTGTCGACGGCGGCGATGATCGCGGCGATGACCGCGCGCACGGGAATCGCGGACTGAAGGAGCGGATATGGCGACGGATGGCGCGGACGGTCTGAATCAGCGCGACGCCGTGCTGTTCGCCAACGAGGCCTTCTACCTCGCCTTCGCCGACGGCGATTTCGAGGGCATGGCCGACTTGTGGGCGGACAGCGAGCAGATTGCCTGCATTCATCCCGGCTGGCCGCCGCTCTACGGCCGCGCCGAGGTGCTGGGAAGCTGGCAGGGCATCCTCGCCAACCCGCAGCAGCCCGCCGTGCGCTGTCGCGATGCCCGGGCCTTCGTCCGCGGCGACGAGGCCTTCGTGCTGTGCTACGAGGAAATCGCCGGCAGCTACCTGATCGCCACCAACATCTTCACGCGGGTCGGCAGGGCCTGGCGGCTGGTGCATCACCAGGCGGGACCGACCAACGGCCAGCCGGAAGACGGCGACGCGACGCCGCCGTCGCTGAACTGAGACGACGAAAAGGGAGACCGACATGGCCGCGAGCGACGTTCTGAGCGAACCCCGTGCCGAAACCGACGCGCTCGCCCACCTGCCCGGCGGCGGCGGCCTGCCGCTGCTCGGCGGTTCGCTGGAATTCATCCGCGATCCCTTCGGGTTCCATGCCCGCCGCCGCGCCGAACACGGGCCGGTCTACAAGTCCCGCCTGTTCGGCAAGTGGTCGGTCGCCCTGAACGGCGCCGACGCGCTGGAACTGGTGCTGATGGACCGGGAGCGCAACTTCTCCTCGAAGAACGGCTGGCGGGTGCTGCACCAGCTCTTTCCCGACGGTCTCATGCTGCGCGATTTCGACGATCACCGCGCCCACCGCCGGGTGATGCAGGCCGCCTTCAAGCCGGCGCCGATGCGCGATTATGTCGAACGCATGAACACAGGCATCGCCGCCACCCTGGACGGCTGGTCGGGGATCGAGCGCTTCCGCTTCTATCCCGCGATCAAGAGCCTGACCCTCGACCTCGGCGCCGCGGTGTTCATGGGCCTCGACGTGGACGAGGAGGCGCGGCGCCTGAACCAGGCCTTCATCGACGAGGTCGCCGCCTCGATCGCCCTGATCCGCCGGCCGCTGCCCGGCACCGCCATGGCCCGCGGGGTGCGCGCCCGGGCCTATCTGCTGGACTATTTCCGCACCCTCATCCCGCAGCGGCGGGAGGGCAACATGGACGACATGTTCACCCAGCTCTGCCGCGCGGAGTCGGAGGAGGGACGGCGTTTCAGCGACGAGGAGATCGTCAACCACCTGAACTTCCTGATGATGGCGGCGCACGACACCACCACCAGCGGCCTGACCACCATGGCCTGGGCGCTGGCCCGCCATCCCGAATGGCAGGAGGCGATCCGCGCCGAGATCGACGCCATCGGCGGCGCCACGCTCGACTACGATGCGACCGACCAGATGCCGGTGACCGAGCGGGTCTTCAAGGAAGCCCTGCGGCTGCATCCGCCTGTGCCCTTCATCCCGCGCTGCGTGCAGCGCGAATTCGACTGGCAGGGCTACCGGATTCCCGCCGGGGTGAACGTCTCGGTGCTGCCCGGCGTGGTCATGCGCGATCCCGAGCTGTGGCGCGAGCCCGAACGTTTCGATCCCGACCGCTTCCTGCCCGAGCGGGCGGAGGACCAGAACCATCGCTTCGCCTGGTCGCCGTTCGGCGGCGGCGCGCACAAGTGCATCGGCCTGCACTTCGCCATGCTGCAGGTGAAGGCCTTCACCTTCCAGTTCCTGCAACGCTACCGGCCGGCGCTGACATCCGGCCATGACGGGCGCTGGCAGGCGATTCCCATCCCCCGGCCGCGCGACGGCCTGCCGCTGGTCCTGCACGCGGCCTGAACGGCGGAAGCCGCGACCGGCTCAGGCGAACAGCGCCCGGGCGATCACCACGTTCTGGATCTCGGTGGCGCCGTCGAGATATTGCGCCATCTTGGCGCCCGCCAGGTGGCGGGCGAACGGGAAGTCGTGGCGAAAGCCGTTGGCGCCGACGACCTGGGCGCAGTCCGCGATCCGCGCCAGCGCCATGCGGGTGGCGAATTTCTTGGCGTGCGCCGCCGGCAGCCGCGCATCCGCGCCCTCGTCCAGCAGCGCCGCGGCGTCGTAGGCCATCAGCCGCGCGGCGTGCAGGTCGGTGGCGGCATCCGCCAGCATCCATTGCACGCCCTGGAAGTCGGAGGTGGTCTGGCCGAACATCGACCGCTCCCGGGTCCACGCGACGGCGGCATCGAGCGAGGCCTGCAGCATGCCGCAACAGGCCGCCGCGACATTGACCCGGGCGAAGTCGATCCCCGCCATGGCCGCCTTGAAACCCTTGCCGGGCGGGATCAGCAGCGCCGATTCCGGCACGTCGCAGCCTTCGAAGCGGAACCCGCCGCTGCCCGTGGCGTGCGCGCCGAGCGTGAAGTAGGGCTCCAGCGCGACCACGCCCGGGGTGTCACGCTCGATGAGGAAGGTGGCGATGCCGCGCCAGCCGGCGGCCGGATCGGTCTGGGCGTAGAGCGCCAGCAGGCTGGTTTCGGCGGCGCCGGTGATCCAGGCCTTCTCGCCGTCGATGCGCCATCCCGAGGCGGTCTTCTCCGCCCGGGTCTCGATCGCTGCCGCGTCGCTGCCGCCGCGGGCTTCGGTCAGCAGGAAGCTGCCCCAGTGGCGGGCCGCCATCAGGTCCGGCAGGTAGCGCGCGATCTGCTCGTCGCTGCCGTTGGCGCACAGGCTCTTGATGTGATTGTTGTGCACCACCAGGCAGAAGGCGAAGGCGAGGTCGGCCGCCGCCAGTTCCTCCATCACCCGCGCCATCGTCGTGGCATCGACGGCAAAGCCGCCCCGTTCGACCGGCGCCGTCAGACTGCACAGGCCCAGCCGGGCCGCGGCGCGGAAGGCCTCCATGGGCATGCGCCGTTCGCGCTCCCAGGCCGCGGCCTGGGGCGCGACCACATCGGCGGCGAAATCCCGGGCGATATCGATGATGGCGGCGGCGTCCTGCATGCGTTACTCCCTGCTGGAAACCGGGCCAGCATAGCCTTTCGGCGAGCCGACCGGACAAGGGAGTCCGCCATGAGCCGCAGCGCGCCATGCCCGCAAGGCTGATCGCGATCGAAGGCATCGACGGGGCCGGCAAGGGCACGCTTGCCGGCAACCTGGTCGCGCGCGCCGGGCGCGAGGGCCTGCAGGCTGCCGGGTTCGCCTTTCCGCGCTACGAGGAGACCCGTTTCGCCGGCCTGATCGCCGATTATCTGAACGGCGGCTTCGGCCCGCTGGAAAGCCTGGCGCCGCAATTCACCGCCCTGCTCTATGCCGGCGACCGCTACGAGTCGCGCGAGGGGCTTGCCGCCCTGCTGGACGCCAACGATCTCGTGGTGCTGGACCGCTATGTCGCCTCCAACATGGCCTACAACGCCGCCAAGCTGCCCGAGAACGAGCGGCAGGCGCTGGTCGCCTGGATCGAGGATCTCGAGTTCGGCGCCTTCGGCCTGCCGCGGCCCGACCTCACCGTGCTGCTGGACACCCCGCCGGCGACCGCGGACGCGCTGGTCGCGCGCAAGCAGGCCCGCGCCTACACCAGCCGGACCCGCGACCTGCACGAGGCGGCCGGCGGCTACATGAGCGAGGTCGCCGACGTCTACCGCGGGATCGCCGACGCCCGCGCGGACTGGCGCGCTTACGATCCGCGCGACCGCGAGGGCGCCCTGAAGCCCGCAGCCCGGGTCGCCGACGAGGTCTGGACCCTGCTGTCGGACGTTCTCTAACCGGATCCCGGCCGCACCGGCGGACGTCCCGGCAGCAGCGCGGCCAGCGCCACGCCCGCCGCGATCAGCCCGACGGCCGGCAGGGCGAGGACATGGGCGGCGCGTTCGAACAGCAGCCAGTCCATGGCGAGACCGCAGGCCGGCATCAGCGGCATCGCCGCCACCGCCGCGGTCGCGCCCAGGCGGCGGATGCCCCAGGCATAGAGGGCAACCGCGCCGATATTGAAGATCACGCCCTGGTAAAGGCCCTGGAACAGGGTGTCCGCAATCGCCACCTCCGGCAGTTGCGGCGCCAGCACGAGGAAATAGACCGGCACATAGGGCAGGCTGAACACCGCCGCCAGCGCCGCGCCGTCGAGCGGCGGCACGCCGTAGCGCCGCAGCATGACGGTGAATGCGCCCCAGAACAGACCGGCGACGGCGTAGGCCGCCTCGCCCCACCAGGTGGCGTCGCCCCGCCCCAGATCGGGTCCGACCAGCAGCGCCAGGCCGCCGAGCGCGCCCGCCAGGCCCGCGAGCCGCCAGCGGCCCAGCGGCTCGCCGAGCAGCCGGACCGACAGCAGCGTACCGAAGACGAGGGCAATGCCCGGCACCACGCCGGCGCCGTGGGTCACCGGCGCGCCGGCCACGCCGGTCAGCACGAACAGGCCGAAGGGCACCCCGCCAAGCCCGGTCAGCACCAGCGCCCGGGGCCAGCCCGGCACCCGCGCCAGCCGGGCGCGCCGCCACAGCACCAGCGGCAGCAGGCACAGGGCGGAGATTCCGTAGCGCAGGAACACCACGTCGGCCGGCGCGCCGCCGGCCTCGTAATAGAGCCGGGCGGCGACGAAGCCGCCGGCCAGCAGCATCACCGCGATGACGAGTCCGGCAAGGGCGATCAGGCGCATCGCCATGGCGAACCTCCCGGTCCCCCGTGGCGGCGCCGGCCGGCCGTCATGCCCGGGGCAGCAGGACCGCCTTGCCGATCACCCGGCGCTCGGCCACCAGATCCATCGCCCTGACGAAATCGGCCAGCGGATAGGTCTCGCTGACCGGCTTGAGCCGGCCGGCGACGAACCAGTCGAACAGCGCCTGCATCGCCTCGCGGACTTTCGCGCGGACAGGCTCGGGCGCCGGATGGCGGCCCCAGCCGGTGTAGTAGCCCCAGTACAGGCCGTGCACCGAGATGTTCTTGACCAGCAGGATGTTGGCTTTCACCGTCGGCAGGCCGCCGCCGGCGAAGCCGACCGGCAGCAACCGGCCGTCGGGCGCGGTGCAGCGCAGCGACTGCTCGAAGACCGCCCCGCCCACCGGATCGAAGACCACATCGCAGCCCCGACCGCCGGTCAGCGCCAGCACCTCGTCGCGGAAGTCCGCCTCGGCATAGTTGATGGTGTGATCGGCGCCGTGATTCGCGGCGATGGCGAGCTTGTCCGCACTGGATGCGGTTGCAATCACCCGCGCGCCGAGCGCCTTGCCGATCTCCACCGCGGCAAGACCGCTGGCGCCGGCCGCGCCGTGCACCAGCAGGCTTTCGCCCGCGGCCAGCCGGGCCTTCCAGACCAGCGCCCCGTAGGCCGTCCCGTAGATCGTGGTCATGTGCGTGGCCGAGGCAAAGTCCATGGCATCGGGCAGCAAGAAGGTGTTGCGCGCGTCCGCCACCGCCTCGTCGGCATAGCCGCCGCGGGCGATCGCCGCCGCGACCCGCTCGCCGGGGCGGCAGGCGGTGACGCCGGGGGCGACCTCGATCACCCGGCCGGCGATCTCGGTCCCCGGCACGAAGGGCGGATCGGGCGAATTCTGGTGCGTGCCGGCCACCTGCAGGATGTTGGCGAAGCCGATGCCCGAGGCCTCGACGGCGATGCGCACGCCGCCCTCGGGCAGCGCCGGCGCGGGCCGCTCCACCAGGCGCATGTCCGCATAGGGACCGTGCCGGGCGCATTCGACGGCCCGCATCAGGCGACGTCTCGCGCGCCCGGGCCACCGGCCTCGGCGAAATGCGGCATCACCTCGGCGGCAAACCGCCGGTAGTGCTCCTGGCGCAGCGCCTGCGGCATGCCCGGGATCGTGGTCGAGACCATGAAATAGCCGAAGCCGATTTCCGCCAGCCGGGCGATGCGCGCGCGGATCGTCTCGGCGCTGCCCACGAGGTTCATGTCGCAGAAACCGCCGAGATTGGCGGGGTCGGCCTGCTGGCGGAGGTTGGCGAACATGCGCGAGAAGGCGGCATATTCCTCGACCTCCGACCAGGGATCGGCGTCGACCTCGTAATGGTCGGCCTGCAGCGCGAAGAAATCGGGCATCCAGGTGCGTGCCGCCTCGCGGGCCTCCTCGTCGGTCTCGGCGATGAACATCTTGATCGAGATCGGCAGCCGGGCGTTCGCGGCGGCTCCACCCCGCCGGGCCCGCCAGCGTTCGAGGATCTTCACCAGCAGGCCGTCGGGAAACTGCGAGAGGCAGAAGGGCGGCAGGCCGAGATCGGCCATGATCTCCGCGCTCGCCGGTGAACCGATCGCGCCGTAGAAGCGGATGCGCTCGCGCGCCGGCTCGGGCCGCAGCCGGATCGGATCGGGGATCGTGAAGAACCGGCCCTCGTGGGTGAAGGTTTCTCCCGAAAGCGCCTTGTCGAGGATGGCGACGCACTCGGCGAACCGACCGCGGGCCTCGTTCATGTCGACATCGTAGGCCCGGTATTCCGAGCGCGCGGTGCCGCGGCCGATGCCCAGGTGCAGGAGGCCGTCGGTCAGGCCCGCCAGCATGGCGATTTCCTCGGCCAGCCGGATCGGCTGGTACCAGGGCAGCACGAGCACCGAGGTGCCGAGCGAGATTTCCGGCACATGGGCGGCCAGATGGGCCATGTGCAGCAACGGGCTGGGCGTGGGGAAATAATCCGAGAAATGGTGCTCCAGCAGCCAGATGCCCTCGAACCCCAGGTCGTGCGCCAGTTCCGCGTCGGCCACCACCTCGCGATAGGCGGCGCGGTCCGAATCCCCCGCGACCGGCGCCACCTGCATGCCGAATTCTATCCCAGCCATGTCGTCCCTCCCTGAACGGCCAATTTCATCCCTAATCATACAATCAAATGAAACGAATCCCTCACCCGTGCTGCCGGGCCTCCCGCCGGGCCGTGTAGAGCGAAGAAGCCACGATCAGGCCGGCGCCGGCCACCTTCCAGGGATCCGGCACATCCTGCCAGACGAGGAAACCGAGCAGCGCCGCCCAGACCAGCGAGAGATACTTGAAGGGCGCCACGAGGCCGGCCTCGGCCAGGTGCAGGGCGCGGATCGTGAACCAGTGGGACGCGGTCAGCAGCACCGCCGCCGCCACCAGCCAGGCATGCGACAGCAGGCTCGGCCAGGTCGCCCCGAACGGCAGGCTGGCCGCGCCGCCGGCCGTGGCCACCAGCATGGTGTACAGCATCACCGTCGTGGCGTGGTCCTGGCCGCCGAGGCGGCGGGTGACGATGTCGCGCAGGGCGGCGAACATCGCGGCGGCGAGCGGGATCAGCACGGCGATTCCCGCGCCGCCCTCGAATCCGGGCCGGGTGATCGCCAGCACGCCGACAAAGCCGGCGGCCACGGCAAGCCAGCGCCGCCAGCCCACGCGTTCGCCGAGCAGCGGGATCGACAACGCCGTCAGAAGCAGCGGATTGACGAAGATGATTGCCAGCGCGTCGGCCAGCGGCATGAAACGGAAGGACGCGACGACCAGCACCGAGGTGATCAGCGCGAACACGGCCCGCAGCAGGTTGACCCGCGGATTGCGCGACCGCAGCAGGTCGCGGCCGCCCTCGAACCAGACCAGCAGGGCGATCATCGGCAGGCTGAACAGGCCGCGCCAGAACATCAGCTCGCCGACGCCGTGCCACTGCAGCAGCCACTTGGTGATCGCGTCCTGCGAGGTCAGCAACAGGGCGCCGACCGTCATGTAGGCGACGGCGCGGGTGGCCATCGCGGGATCGGCCGACGGGCGAACGGCCTCGCTCACGGGATGCGGGGAAGACGGAAGGCGCTGCGGAAGGGGGTCGCGGTCATCCGGCGAGCTTGCGCAGGGCGTCCGACCGGGTCAAGCGACGCCGCGGCGCCGGCTCGCGATGCGGCCGCCCGACGCCACGGTACCGCCGGGAGGTCTCGTCGCGCGCGAAGGATGATAGTCTGGCCGCGCCATGTTCCAGCGCTTCGCCTTTCGACCGCCCAGCGAGGACAAGACGCCACCGGCCGATCCGGCGGCGCGGCATCGCCCGTTTTTCCGGTTCGCCAGCCTGCAGGGCACCTTCCTGGCGATCATCATTCCGCTGGTGGTCCTGATCACCGGCGGTTTTTTCACGCTGGGCGCCTATCTCGACTTCCGCGACGGGCTCGAGGCCGTGGCGCGCAAGCAGGGCCGGCTGATGGCGACCCAGGCGATCATCCTGGCCGAACCCGTGGCCCGACGCGACGAAAGCCAGGTCGCCCTGCTGGTCGCGGCGATGATCGCCGATCCCGACATCATCGCCGTCGCCGTGCTGGACGAGACTTTCGCGCCCGTCGCGACCTTCGGGGAGCCCCTGCCGCAGCCGGCGCTCGAGGGCCGGGCGATGGCCGACGTGCGCCGCGAGACCCTGACCTACGTTACCGACACCCAGAGCGCGACCGTCGGCTATCTGCTCACCCAGGCCACCGACCGGCGGATCAGGGCGGAACTGAAGGGCCGCATCCAGCAGATCGCCGTGCTCTCCGGCCTGCTGACCCTGGCGATCGTGATCGCGGTCAATATCGGCTTCCGCCTGACCCTGGGAGAGCCCCTGCGGCGGCTGATGGGCAAGATCCGCGAATCCGGCGAAGGCGACAACAGCGGTCCCGTCGACTGGCAATCGCCGGACGAACTGGGCCAGGTGATCGACGCCTTCAACCAGATGCAGGAACGCCAGGCCCGCTACGAAACCCGGCTGCGCAACATGAACGAGACCCTGGAACTGCGTGTCGCCGAACGGACGGCGGAACTGGTGACGGCGCGCAACGCCGCGGAGCAGGCCAACCGCGCCAAGGACATTTTTCTCGCCAACATCTCGCACGAGCTGCGCACGCCGCTGAACGCGGTGATCGGCTTCGGCGACCTGATCGCCAACACCTCGCACGGGCCGCTGGGCGATCCCCGCTATGTCGACTATGCCCGCAACATCTCCGGCAGCGGCCGGCACCTGCTCGACCTGATCAACGATCTGCTGACCTTTTCAAAGATCGAGGCGGGGCAGATGCAGCTCGCCGACGAACCGGTCTCGATCGACAGCTGCTTCCGCCAGGCGATCGAGATCGTCGGCGGCGCCGGCGGGCTGAAGGACCGGCACGTCAAGCAGGAGGTGCCGGCGGACATGCCGGTGCTGCGCGGCGACCATCGCCGGATCCTGCAGATCCTGATCAACCTGGTCTCGAACGCCGGCAAGTTCACGCATGCCGGCGGCCGTGTGCATCTCAAGGCCGGTCACGACCGCAGCGCCGCCTGGTTCCAGGTGATCGACGACGGCATCGGCCTGTCGCGCGAGGGAATCGAAACCGCCCTGGAGCCGTTCGGCCAGGTCGATGCGAACTTCAACCGCCGGTTCGAGGGCACCGGGCTCGGCCTGCCGCTGGCCCGCCGGCTGGCGGAGCTGCACGACGGCCGGCTCGAGATCACGAGCAGTCCCGGCGCGGGCACGACGGTCACCGTGACGTTGCCGGCCGACCGGCTGTTTCCGACCTGACCGCGGGCGTCCCGTCCCCGGGGCGCACGACCGCGGCTACTGGGCGAGGTCCTTGTCCAGCTTCTCGCGGATCTTCGGCCAGACGCTGTCGGCGATCGAGATGTTGCGATCGAGATCCTTCAGCCACACCACCTGCGTGCCCTGGTCGAGCTGCAGGAACAGGCGGTCGTCGACGATCCGCCAGGCGTGCGGGTCCACGTCGAACTTGCGACCGAGCCTGACGCCGTAGGAACAGTAGCCGCCATATTCCGGCACGTAGCGGTCGGGATCGGATTCGAACAGCGCCTTGTTGCCGGCCGTCGCGAACTGGTAGGTCGCGCCCTCGTGGCTGGCCCGATAGGCACTGTCGCCCATCACCGGCTTGTTCATCACGAAATAGGCGACCGGGTCGTAGCCCTTGATCGCCACCTTGTCGGGACCGACGTTGAACTCGCCCGCAGCCCAGGCCGGCGTGACGAGAAACAGGGCCATCAGGCCCCCGAGCAGGATCTGCCATGCCGTGCGGCGGCGTCCGGATAAATCCATCGACATTGTTGCCTCCTGTTCGACAGAACAGCCAATTCCCTCGGGTGCCAATCTAGCAATGCCCGGCGCCCGGCGCCAACGGCTTCACCCCCGCTCGCGGCATCGTGCGGTCGCGTGAATCCGCGCCCGCCCCTTGGCGGCGGCCCGGGCTGGCGCTTATGCTTGTGCTCTTGCCGCCATCGCGCGGACCGGCAGCGCCGCCGGCACCGCCAACCGACATCCAGAATCACCGGATTCGCACCCCCCAGCGACGGGAGCTTGTACGCCATGACAGATGCCGCCGCCGATCAGAACTGGCCCAACATGCGTTTCGGCATCGGCCAGTCGGTCCGCCGCACCGAGGATCCGCGCCTGCTGCGCGGTGGCGGCCAGTATGCCGCCGATCTCGTCCTTCCCGGGCAGCTGCACGCCGTGATGGTGCGTTCGCCGATCGCCCACGGGCTGATCCGGGGGATCGACACCGAGGCGGCCCGCGCCGTACCGGGCGTGCTGGCGGTCTATACCGAGGCCGATCTCGCGGCCGCGGGCTACGGCCTGCTGCCGTGCGCGGCCCCGCTGAAGAACATCGACGGTTCGCCGCTGGTGGTGCCCCCGAGGCCGGCGCTGTGCGCCGGCAAGGTGCGCTTCGTCGGCGACGCGGTGGCCTGCGTCGTCGCCGAGAGCGAGGCCCAGGCCCGCGACGGCGCCGACCTGGTGATGCTGGATCTCGAGGAACTGCCCGCGGTGACGGACGCGGAGGCCGCGCTCGAGGACGATGCGCCGCAGCTCTGGGACGAAGTCCCCGGCAATCTCGGTCTGCACTGGCGCGGCGGCCAGCCCGAGGAGACCGAGGCGGCCTTCGCCCGGGCCGCGCACATCACCCGTCTGCGCATGGTCAACAACCGCTGCACCGTCTCGCCGCTGGAACCGCGCGCGGCGGTCGGCGAATATCGCGACGGCCGCTTCATCCTGCATACCGGCTCGCAGGGCGTGTTCGGCATGCGCAACGCGCTGGCCAACGCGATCCTGAAGACCGACCCGGCCAACGTGCAGGTGCTGACCTACGATGTCGGCGGCTCGTTCGGAATGAAGTCGCAGGTCTATCCCGAATATGTCTGCCTGCTGCATGCCGCCCGCGAGCTGGGCCGGCCGGTGGGCTGGTGCGATGCCCGCACCGAGAGCTTCCTCTCCGACGCCCACGGCAGGGACGACGTGGTCGAGGCCGCGCTGGCGCTGGATGAAGAGGGCAATTTCCTCGCCGTGCATGTCCGCAACACCGGCAACCTGGGCGCCTATCACTCGACCGTCGGGGTCGGCGTGCATTCCGCGAACATCCTGAAGAACCTGCCCAGCCTGTACCACACGCCGACGATGACGGTGGAGGCGCGCTGCGTGTTCACCAATGTCAGCATGGTCAGCGCCTATCGCGGCGCCGGCCGGCCCGAGGCGAACTACTACATGGAGCGCCTGATCGACCAGGCGGCGCTCGAGACCGGACACGACCGGATCGCCCTGCGCCGGCGCAACGCCATCCGCGCCGACGAACTGCCCTACAAGGCGCCGTCCGGCCAGACCTACGACAGCGGCGACTTCGCGCCCCTGCTCGATGCCGCCCTTGCGGAAGCCGACTGGGAGGGTTTCGAGACCCGTCGCGCGGCCAGCGAGGCCGCCGGGCGGCTGCGGGGCCGGGGCCTCGGCTATTATCTCGAGGTCACCGGACCGGCGACCCAGGAAATGGGCGGCCTGCGCTTCGAGGACGACGGCACGGTCACGATCATCACCGGCACGCTGAACTACGGCCAGGGCCACGCGGCCACCTTCGCGCAGATCCTGCACCAGAAGACCGGCCTGCCGTTCGAGGCGATCCGCCTGCTGCAGGGCGACAGCGACGAGTTGCTCGCCGGCGGCGGCACCGGCGGTTCGAAGTCGGTGATCAATTCCGGCAGCGCCATCGTCGCCTCGTCCGAGATCCTGATCGAGAAGGCCCGGCGCCTGGCCGGCCACGTGCTGGAAGCCGCGGTCGAGGATATCGAGTTCGACGCCGGCACCCTGCGCGTCGCCGGCACCGACCGCAGCATCTCGCTGCTGTCGCTCGCCCGCGAGGCCCGCGACCGCAGCGACCTGCCCGAGGAGTTCGCCGACGGCCTGGACGTGTCGATGGCCCACGACTGCCCGCCGGCCACCTTCCCCAACGGCTGTCATGTCGCCGAGGTGGAGATCGATCCCGATACCGGCCAGGTCGCCGTCGACCGCTATCGCGTGGTCGACGATTTCGGCACCCTGATCAACCCGATGCTGGTGGAGGGCCAGGTGCACGGCGGCGTCGCCCAGGGCCTGGGCCAGGCGCTGATGGAGCACATGGTCTACGGCGAGGACGGCCAGCCCCTGAGCGGCAGCTTCATGGACTATGCCCTGCCCCGGGCCGGCGACATGCCGAGCGATCTCGGGTTCGCCGACCGGCCGACCCCGGCGGCCACCAATCCGCTGGGGGTCAAGGGTTGCGGCGAAGCGGGAATTTCCGGCGCCCTGCCGGCGATCATGAACGCTATCGCCGACGCGCTGTCGCGCCGCGGGGCCGCGCCCGTGGAGATGCCCGCCACGCCGGAGAAGATCTGGCGCGCGCTGAACGACGCCGCCTGAGCGCCGGCCCGCCTGGCGCGCGGCCGGCTATTCCGCCGTCGGCGGCGCCTGTCGGTTCTTCGCGAACAGGACCACCAGCAGGCCAAGCAGCGGGGTGAACAGGAACGCGATCAGGCTGGTGCCGATCAGCCCGACCCGGGTGTTGCGGCCGAGGAAACCGACGGCAAGGCAGAGCACCAGATAGGCGATGAAGAACTGGCTCAGAAGGTCGCCGATCTGCGCCAGCACGCTCAGGCCGCCTCCGCCTTGCTTTCGCTCCAGCGCGCCAGGACGGTCCGGCTTTCCGCCGCCAGGCGGGCCTTCTCCGCGGCATCGTCGTCGCGGACCCGCGCGGTGAGCTCGATGACATAACCGTTGGGATCGCGGAAATAGATCGAGTGGATGAAGCCGTGGTCGGAGATGCCGCGGACCTCGCGCCCGGCCGCCTTGCCCTTGGCGAGCATGGCATGCAGGTGCTCGACCGTGACCTCGAGCGCGATGTGCAGGTCGAAGTCGCGCTGTTCCTTGAAATCGAACGGCTCGCCCGGTTCGTCGAAGAAGGCCAGGAACGAGCCGTCCGCCATCTCGAAGAAGACATGCAGGACGTTGGCCCCGCGTCCGGACTTGGTGGTCGTGATCTCGAAGGCGTCCGCCATCGGCAGGCCGAGGAAATCCTCGTAGAAGGCCCGGGTCTCTTCCGCGTCCCGGCACCGATAGGCGTTGTGATGCAGTCCCCTGATCGCGATCTCGGTCATGGCGTGTCCTTTCGCTCGGCTGGCCTCGCGGGCGTGCCCATTCTGCGCGATTCCCCCCCGCCGCCGTCAACGGCTGGCGTGGAAAAGCACTGTTGCCACACCCCTGACGAGATAAACCTTGCACGCAGACACGCAAGCGGCGAAGCTCGCCGCCACAACGACGGCGAATCGACCGTCGGGCAAACGACCCTGTTCGGGCCGGATCGAGGGCATCATGACGTCAGGACTGTTCGGGACCGGCGGCCTGCCGGACCGTGTGGACCGGATCGAGGGCGACCGCGGTGCGCCCGACGGCCTGGCGTCGCCCCTGCTCCGGCGCCTGCTTGCCGACTGGCGGTCCTGGCGCACCGGCGCGCATCCCCCCGAACGGGCGGGTTTCGACATCATCCGCGTCGGCTACATCGCCGGCCGCCTGGACCTGCTCGACGTGGAGCCGGCCGGCGCCGCGGGTGGACGGCCGACCTTCCGCTTTCGCGTGCATGGCGCCGTCAGCGTCGCGGTGCTGGGCGACAACCTGACCGGACGCGGGCTGGGCGAGTGCCGCATGCGCGACCCCGCCGGCCTGCTCGCCGGACTGCTCGCCGACGCGGTCGCAAGCGCTCGGGCCGGCGCGCTGGAAGGCCTGCTGTTCGATCCGCGCGGCACCCCGTTCGGCTGGCAGGTGCTGGCCCTGCCGCTCGGCGATCCGTACGGACGGGTCAACGGCATGCTGCTCGCCACCGACGTCGCCGCGCTGCCGCTGGCGGCGCTGCGCGCGTCCGCCCAGCGCGGCCTTTCGGGCTCCGCCAGAAGGGTCTGATGCCGCGGTCCCGCCGACCGGCGGCGCCGGCCGCACCGGGCCGATTCAGATCACGTCGCGCGGATCGGCCAGATTGTCGTTCAGGAACGGCAGGAAGGGCTTGGCCCTGCGATCGATATCGGCACACGCGCTGCGGGTGGCGTAGGCCCAGATGTCGAAGGCATTGCGGGCGCGCTTGGCCACGTGGACGGTGGCGAAACCGGCCTGCGACAGGCTCTCGCCGAGCGAGCGCATGGTGAAGCCGGTGCGGTGCGCCATGTGGTGGTTGCCCTCCTCCAGCGACCGGCGGTAGCCGAAGATGATGTCGACCGCCGCGATCGGACCGGCTTCGGATTCATAGACGGTCTTCATCAGGTTGCCGTCCAGCACCATGCGCGCCGCCAGTTCGAGATCGGGACAGGTGATGAGCGCGGCGCCGGAGGGCTTCAGCACCCGCGCCATTTCCTTGAAGGCGACGGAGACCTCGTGCGCATACAGGTGCTCGACCGTGTGCGAGGTGAACACCATGTCCATGCTGGCATCGGCGACCGGCGACATATCGGTGATCGAGGCGACGATGTCGGGCTTGACCTTCGGGTTGATGTCGAGACGGACCTCGCGCCAGTCGCCCTGGTGAAAGACCGGCGGCATGTTGGTCTTGCTGCCGGGGCCGCAGCCGATGTGCAGAACCGCCTTCTCGTCCGTCATGAATCCCGATGTCCCCGTGCTGCCGGATACGGCGAGTCGTCGCCGGCCGGTCACTCTCGGGCCTTCACCCGACGTTTGCAATCGCCGCCGTCCGCTCATGCCGTCCCTCCGCGCAACGCACCCACATGGGCCTCGATCGCCGCAAAGCGCGCCGCGATCTCTCCCTTCAGCAATTCGATCGCCGGCCAGTCCCGCCGCTTCGCCGCCGCTTCCAGGTCGGACAGGAAGCCGGTCAGGTCGCCGGCCGCCACCGACGCGGTCGCGCCCTTGGCCCAGTGCGCCTTCTGCTGCAGCGCCTGGGCGTCGCGCGCCTCGATGCAACCCAGGAGATCGGCATCGGTGCCCTGCACGCTGTCCCAGAACAGGCCCAGCATCTCGCCGATCAGTTCCCGGTCGGCGGTTCCCAGGATGCGCTGCAGCTCGGCCAGGTCGATCGGTCCGTCCGGACCGCCTCCGCCGGCGCCGTCCGCCGCCGGTTCATCCGCCCGGCCGGCCGGTCCGGCCGGCGGAACATCCGCCGTCGCGGCCCCGGCCGCCGGCGTCGCCGCGGCGCCCGGCAGGACGATCCAGCGGGAAATCGCGCGGCGCAGGTCCTGCAGCTCCACCGGCTTCGAGAGATAGTCGTCCATGCCGGCGGCGAAACAGCGCGCCGCCTCGCCCTGCAGCGCGTTCGCCGTCACCGCGATGATGGGCAGGCGACGGCCGGTGTCGCTCTCCGCGGCGCGAATCGCCGCGGTCAGCTCGAAACCGTCCATGCCCGGCATGTGACAGTCGGTGAGAAGCAGGGCATGACCGCCCTGCGCGAGCAGGTCCAGGGCTTCCCGGCCGCCCGGTGCGATCTCGGACGCCAGTCCCAGGCGCAGGAGCTGACGGGACATGACATCCCGGTTGGTCGGGTTGTCCTCGGCCACCAGGATCAGGTCGCCCCGCGCCCTTGCCTGTTCGACCGTCGGCGCCACCGCCACCGCCGGCAGGGCCAGTCCGGTCTCCACCACGACATCGGGGCTCTGCCGGCCGGCCGCCACGGCCACCGCCTGCAGCAGGCTTGCCCGGCGGTTGGGCATGAAGCTGACCGACACGCCGTCCGCACCCTTGGCGATCACCTGGCCGAAACGTTCCAGGCTGCCCAGAACGAAACGGCAGCCCCGCAGGCCGGGTTCGTTCCGCACGGCCTCGCAGACGGCTTCCCGATCCGCCGGAGGCCAGGACGCGCCCAGCACGATCACCTGCGGCGGTCGGCCGGCGGCGGCCAGCTCGCGCGCCCGCGGCAGCACCGCGTCCAGCGTCTCGACCCGTTCCACGGCGGCGCCGTGATGGCCGGCATAGCGGGCGACGATCGCCCCCTGGGACGCGAAGCGGGTCGCCACCAGGATCTGCAGGCCCGAAAAGTCGGGCTGGGCGGCGTCTTCCGCAGGCCCTTCGACCGCCCGCAGCGGCAGCTCGACGCGGAAGCAGGCGCCCTCGCCCTCGCGGCTCTCGACGGTGAGCTCGCCGTCCATCATGTCCGTCAGGTGCTTGCAGATCGACAGGCCGAGGCCGGTCCCGCCGAAGCGGCGCGTGGTCGAGGTCTCGGCCTGAGTGAAGGCCTGGAACAGGTCGGCCATCGCGGTTTCGGGGATGCCGATGCCGGTATCGCGCACCTCGATCACCAGCCGCGGCCCCGCGTCGCTTTCCTGCCGTCTGGCCGCCAGCGCCACCTCGCCTTCCGGCGTGAACTTCACCGCATTGCCGATCAGGTTGAACAGGATCTGCCGCAGCCGCACCGGATCGCCCAGCAGGTTTTCCGGCAGTTCGGGATCGACGAAGGCGGTCAGCCGCAGGTCCTTGCTCCGGGCCGCCGTCGCCAGGGTCTCGGCGACCGACTCGATCACGTCGCAGATCGACAGCGGAATGCTCTCGAGGCGCATCTGGCCGGCCTCGATCTTCGAGATGTCGAGGATGTCGTCGATGATCTGAAGCAGGGCGAAGGCCGACTTGCGGATCGTCTCGGCCATGTCGCGCTGCTCGTCGTCGAGGCTGGTGTTGGTCAGCAGGTCGAGCATGCCGATCACGCCGTTCATCGGCGTGCGGATCTCGTGGCTCATGGTGGCCAGGAAGGCGGATTTCGCCCGGGTCGCGGCCTCCGCCTCGTCGCGCGCCCGCTGCAGCGCCGCCTCGGCCCGCTTGCGGTCGGTGATGTCGTAGGCGAAATGCAGCTTCGCGGGCCGGCCCTCGAAATCGAACGGGATCACCGAGTAGATCGTCCACAAGCGCCCGCCGTCGGGCCGCACCATCTCCATCTCGAGGTCGCGCACGCCGCCCTCCGTGCGGAACTTCTCGAGCACCGCCTCGCGGGTCGCGGCATCCGCGAAACGGGTGCGGCCGGCTTCCGGATCGAGCACGTCTTCCGGCGCCACCCCCAGCATCTTGGCCAGCATGGCGTTGCCCCACAGCCGATCGCCGTCGAGCTCGGTCACGGATACGGCGACCGGTCCCTGTTCCAGGATGAAGCGCAGTTGCGCCTCCCGTTCGCGCAGCTTGTCCTCGGCCGCCTTGCGCTTGGAGATGTCGAGATAGATCCGCACCGCGACGCCGTCCGGCAGCGCCCGCGAGGTCACCTGCGTCCAGCGGCCCGCTTCCAGGCCGGGCCGGTCGTAGGACATCTCGATATCGCTCTCGCCGGCCCGCAGGCGCGCGTCGAATTCGTCGATCAGTGCTCCATAGTCGACCGCGCTGCTCTCGCCGGCGAATTCCAGTCCGCGCTGGAAGGCGCGCCTCTCCGCGGTGTCGGCGCCGCTCTCGAGCAGGTCCTCCGGGATTCCGCTCAGTTCGGACGCCAGCCGGTTCCACAGCAACGGCCGGCCCTCGCGATCCAGCACCAGGATACCGTGACCGACATTGTCCAGGGTCAGGCGCAGCATCCGGGCCTGGGTTTCGGCCTCGTCGCGGGCCGTCTCCAGCGCCCGCTGCGCCTGCTTCTGCGCGGTGATGTCGACGATCACGCTGACCCAGCCACCGTCGGCAAGCGGCGAGGCGATGTGCTGAATGTCGACATGCGGTTCGTGGAAGGTGCGCTCGCTGCGCACCAGGCTGGTGGTGAAGGTCTCGGCGATCCGGCCGGCCAGCACCTCCTCGAACGGTGTCGTGCGGAAATGCGCGAACTTCTCGTAGATGTAGCGGGTGTTGTCCTCGAAGTCGCGATGGGCGTCGAGTTCGGCGTCGGCGACATTGGTCAGCCGGGTATAGGTCTCGTTCCACAGGTCCAGCCGGCGTTCGGCATCGAACACCAGCACGCCGACCGGCAGGGTCTCCAGGATCGCCCGCATCCGGGCCTGGGTCTCCTCCGCCTCGTCGCGGGCCGCGCGGATCTCCCGCTCCGCGTGCCGCCGCGCCGTCACGTCGGTCCAGATCCGCACCCAGCCGCCGTCGACCAGCGGCAGGTTGCGCACCTCCAGGATCACCCCGCCGGCATTCTCGCGCTCGTAGACGAACGGTCGGCGCTGCGCGCGGAGCGCCAGGATGCGATCTTCCAGCACGCGGATGTCGGCCGGATCGAGATGTTCGAAGTCGCCGCGCTCGATCTGGAAGGCGTCGACCTCGCGTTCGCTCGGCGCGCGCGCCAGCAACTCCTCGGGCAGGTCGAGCAGTTCGGCCAGGCGACGGTTGTAGAGCCGGTAGCGGCCCTCGGCGTCGATCATCTGCAGGCCCTGGTCCATCGCGTCGAGCACCGTGCCGGTGATCGCCTGCTGCTGGCGCAGCGCCGCGTCGGACCTGGCCTGGGCGCTGATGTCGGTACCGGTGCCGCGATAGCCCTGGAACCGGCCTTCCTCGTCGAACACCGGCAGGCCGCGGATGCTGATCTGCAGGTCCTCCCCGCCGGGTCCCTCGATGGCGTAGCGGAAATCGACGATCGGCCGGCGCGCCTCCATGTCGTCGAAATGCCGGCGCCATTTCTCCTCGTGCGCCAGGTCGCGCGCCACCTCCCGGCGGGTCTTGCCGAGATAGAAGGCGGGATCGTGCCCGGTGATCGCCCGGCTGCGCGAGGAGACATAGCTGAAGCGCAGTTCCGCATCGGTCTCCCAGAACCAGTCCGAGGCGATCCGGGCGAAATCGCGGAAGCGGTTCTCGTTCGCCGCCATCTGGCTTTCCGCGTCGCGCAGCAGGCGCCGCGCCCGCCGCCGCGAGAGCTGCACAGACAGGCCGCCCACCGCGGTCAGGGTGAAGGCCCCCAGCACGAACAGGAACTGCACCGCCGGATCCAGTCCGCCCGGCCGGCTGCCGGCGATCAGGCCGGCCTTCTGGCCGACCAGCAGGGCGATGAAGAACAGGGCGATGACGACGCTGGTGACAATGAAGATGCTGCGCCGTCCGAAGCTCACCGAAAGGGCCGGCACCGTCAGGAACAGGTAGAGGAACGGCGAGGACAGGCCGCCGGTGGTCAGCGTGCCGTAGACGAAACAGGCGATGGCGCCACCGTTGGTGAACAGCAGCGGCCAGAGAAACCGGCGGGTGAGCCGCACCAGCACCAGCCCGGCCACGCAGAGCGCCGCCGTGGCCAGGATCAGGATGTTCTCGCGGGCATAATCCGCGCCGCCGATCAGGGCGACGAGGGCGGCATAGATCAGCAGCGTGACCACGCAGGCCAGCAGCATCTGCGCGACACCGCGATAACGCGCCAGTTCCCGCAGCTTCCCGGCGTCCCCGATCAGTTCGGGTGGGACGAAACGGTCCACCAGATCGAGATAGAAGGACGTCACCGGGCCGGTCTCTCCGCCTGCGTCGCCGGCTTTCCGGCCACCCGCGGACTGTACGCGGGCAGGCGGGAGGGCGGAAGGGACCGGACAGCGGGCGCCGCCGGCTTGACCTTCCCCCGGGGGGAGACCGCAATGGGAAGACGATGCGTGGTCTTGCCGGCCTTCTTCTCCTGGTCTTCGCCGCGGCGTTCTCCGGCTTCTCCGGGCATGGCGGCGCGGCGGGCCTCATGGCGGACTGTCCCGCCCTGACAGCGGGCGCCGTGACGGACAGCGCCGCGGCGGTGACGCGCGCACCCGGCGATCCGTCCTCCTGCCCGGGCGGCCCGGGCTCGCGGCCGGGCAGCGCGTCCTGTGCGGACTGCATGATCGGCTCGGGATCGCTTGCAACCCTGCCGGAACCGGTCCGAACGGCGCCGCTGGCGGCGCCGCGCGTCTGGCGGATCGAGACCCGTCCGATCCGCGCCGCGCCGCTTGCCTCCCGCGACCCGCCGCCGCCGCGCCGGCACTGAGAGCCCCGCCTATCCCGACGCCGGCAACGGCGCCGCTCTCGGTCCACGTCAATCAGGAGATCATCATGAATTCGTTTCGCCGGGCGCCTCGCGCGCCCATCGCCATCCTGACCCGGCGGGTCGTCCCGTGAGCGGGTCCGGCAGGAAGTCCCGGCAGAAGGCCGCCGGAAAATCGCCGAAACCAGCAGCCGCCGGGCCCGCGCCGCGGACCGTCATCGCCGCGGTGCTGGGCATCGCCGTCATCGGCGCGGCCCTTCTCGTGTTCACCCAGCGCGCGCCATCGCCCGCGGATGCTCAGGCGACCGCCACGACCATCCCGCTGGATGCCGCCGGGCAGCGTGGCGCCCTGCAGTTCGCCGAGAACTGCGCGGCCTGTCACGGCGAGGCCGGCGTCGGCAGCGACAGCGGACCGCCGCTGGTGCACCGGATCTACGAGCCGTCCCATCACGGCGACATCTCGTTCCTGTACGCGGTGCGTCGCGGCGTTCGCCAGCATCACTGGCGCTTCGGCAACATGCCGCCCCAGCCGCAGATCGACGACGGCGAACTGGCGGACATCGTCGCCTATGTGCGCGCCCTGCAGCGCGCCAACGGCATCCACTGACGGACCCGGCGCCCGGTGCCGGCGGCGGTACCGGGCGTCAGCCCTCGAGGTGCAGCCGGCGCAGGCGCAGGGCGTTGGCGATGACCGAGACCGAGGACAGGCTCATCGCCGCCGCCGCGAACATCGGCGAGAGCAGGGTGCCGGTGAACGGATAGAGCAGGCCGGCGGCTACCGGCACGCCGAGCGCGTTGTAGACGAAGGCGAACAGCAGGTTCTGGCGCACGTTCGCGAGCGTGCCGCGGGCCAGTCGCCGGGCCCGCGCGAGGCCGGCGAGATCGCCCCCCAGCAGGGTGATGCCCGCGCTTTCGACGGCCACGTCGGCGCCGCCGCCCATGGCGATCCCGACGCTGGCCGCCGCCAGCGCAGGCGCGTCGTTCACCCCGTCGCCGGCCATCGCCACCTGGCGGCCCTCGGCCTGCAGCCGACGCACCAGCGCGGCCTTGTCCTCGGGCCGCTGGCCGGCATGCACCTGCGCGAGGCCCAGCCGGTCGGCGACCGCACGCGCCGTCGCCGGGCTGTCGCCGGTCGCCATCACCAGCTCGAGGCCGAGCCCGCGCAAGGCCGCCAGCGCCGCCGGCGTCTCCGGCTTCACCGGATCGCCGACCGACAGGATGCCGGCCAGGCGGCCGTCGATGCTGCAATAGAGCGCGGTTTCGCCGCGCGTTTCAGCCGCCTCGGCCGCGGCGCGCAGCGGTGCGGGAACCGGTACCGCGGCCTCGCCCGCGAACCCGGCATTGCCGAGCCGCACCGCGTGTCCCGCGATCGTGCCCGACACGCCCTGGCCGACATGCGCCTCGAAATCCGCCGCCTCGCCCGGCGCGATCCCGCGCTCCCGGGCGGCGTCCAGCACGGCGGCGGCAAGGGGATGTTCGGAGCCGCGCTCCAGCGCGGCGGCGAAGGACAGCAGGGCGGCCTCGTCGGCAACCGCGGGATGGTCCGCTGCGGGATGCAGCCCGGTGAGCGCCGGCGCGCCACGGGTGAGCGTGCCGGTCTTGTCCAGCACCAGCGTGTCGGCGCCGGCGAAGCGCTCCAGCGCCTCGGCATCGCGCACCAGGACGCCCGCCCGGGCGCCGCGGCCGGTCGCCAC
>JBGTSP010000016.1:0-32253 GCA_041940205.1 Alphaproteobacteria bacterium | reverse complement strand
ATGCCGAGAACGACCCCGCCTGGATCGCCGTCGACCTGTTGAGCCAGGCCGTGCACGATCCCGCGGCCCAGTCGATCCTGATCACCGACGATGCCGGTTTCGCCGCCCGGGTCGCGGACGCCGTGGAGGAACGCCTGACGACGCTTTCGACCGAGGCCGACGCGCGCGCGAGCTGGCGCGACAACGGCGCGATCATCCTTGTCGGCGATCTCGATGAGGCGCCGGCACTGATCGACCGGATCGCGCCGGAACATCTCGAACTGGCGCTCGACGACGCCGAGGCCATGGCCGGGAAGGTGCGCCATGCCGGGGCGATCTTCCTCGGCCGGCACACGCCCGAGGCGATCGGCGACTATGTCGCGGGCAGCAACCATGTGCTGCCGACCGCGCGGTCGGCCCGCTTCGCCTCCGGCCTCTCGGTGTTCGACTTCCTCAAGCGCACCTCGATCGTGCGCTGCGATGCCGCCGCGCTTGCGGCGATCGGGCCGGCGGCGGTGCGCCTCGCCGAGGCCGAGGGGCTTGCCGCCCATGCCGCCTCCGTCGCGGTCCGGCTGGATGAGCCGGACGAAACGGCCGCCTGAGAACCGGACGGCGCGGAGCCCGCGGCCATGACCTCTCCCACGCGGATCACCCGCATCGCGCTGGACGAACGGAGCATCATCCGCCGTTCGCCCGATATCGAGCACGAGCGCAAGGTGGCGATGTTCGACCTGCTTGAGGAGAACTTCTTCAATCCCCTGGGCGAGGACTATGCGGGTCCGTTCTCGGTCCGGCTCGGCATGGAGGAAAGCCGGCTGGTGATCGAGATCGCCTCCGAGGACGAGCAACCGCAGGGCACGATCAAGCTGCCCCTGTCGCCCTTCCGGCGCATCATCCGAGACTATTTCCTGATCTGCGAGAGCTACTACCAGGCGATCAAGTCGGCCGCGCCCTCGCAGATCGAGGCGATCGACATGGGCCGGCGCGGGCTGCACAACGAGGGCTCGGAGCTGCTGCGCGAACGCCTGGCCGAGCGGATCGAACTCGATCTCGAGACAGCCCGCCGCCTGTTCACCCTGGTCTGCGTCCTGCAGATCCGGGGCTGATCCCGACCGGCGGGCAGGCCATGGACGAGGCAGGCGTCAAACCGGGGCGGCGGACGCGGCCATGACCCGCGGTCCCGGCAGCGTGCTGTTCGCCTGTAACTACAACGCGGTGCGCTCGCCGATGGCGGAAGGCATCGCCAAGCGGCTGTTCGGGCAAAGCCTGTTCGTCGATTCCGTCGGCGTGCGCCGCGGCGAGCTCGATCCTTTCGTCGTCGTGGTGATGGAGGAGATCGGCATCGACATTTCGCACCACCAGCCCAAGACCTTCGAGGACCTGGAGGACGATTCCTTCGATCTCATCGTCTCGCTGACCCCGCAGGCCCAGCACGCCGCGGTGGAACTGACCCGCCATCTCGCCGCCGACGTGGAATACTGGGCGACCCACGATCCCACGCTGGCCGACGGCACCCGCGAGGTCGTGCTGGAGGCCTATCGCCAGGTGCGCGACGACCTGACCGAGGCGATCCGCCGCCGCTTCGCGCCCGGCTGAGAGCCGCCCGCATCCCGCGCACGCGCGGTGGCGGCCGCCGCGCCGGGTCCCTTTGCCGCGCGGAATCAGCTTGCCTTTGCGCCCGCCGCGGCGCATTTTGCCGCCACTTCGTTAACGGTCGGAAGAGGACTACATGGCCAAGGAAGAACAGCTCGAGTTTCCCGGGACGGTCACGGAACTCCTGCCCAACGCGATGTTCCGCGTGAAGCTGGACAATGACCACGAAGTCCTGGCGCACACCGCCGGGAAGATGCGCAAGCACCGCATCCGCGTGCTCGCCGGCGACAAGGTCCTGGTGCAGATGACGCCGTACGACCTGACCAAGGCGCGCATCACCTACCGCTACAAGTAAGCCCGCGCCTGACGGCCGGCGCGACGCAGCAGACGCACCCGGACGACGTGGAATCCGCTTACCGTCCGTCCGCCCGGACTGCGCGAGACGAGCCCGGCATCCCGCACGACGATGCGGACCGCCCCGGGCAGGGCCGTCGAAGATCCGACAGACCGTTCCCGACCGGCAGGGCAACCGCCATGCCGCGCCATGCCGCCGCGCCCCGTCGCGCTTGCGGCGCGGCGCTGCGTTGCCGCCCGTCGCGGCAGGACGCCTGACATGGGCACGCACCTGAATCCGCCGCTGGTGCTCGGCTCGGCCTCGCCGCGCCGTCTCGACCTGCTGCGCTCGCTCGGCCTCGAGCCCGACCGCGTGCTCGGCGCCGATCTCGACGAGACGCCGGGGCCGCGCGAACTGCCGGCGGCCCATGCGCGACGGCTCGCGGACGAGAAATGCCGCGCCGTGGCGGCCCAGGCGCCCGACGCCCTGGTGCTGGCCGCCGATACCGTGGTCGCCTGCGGCCGGCGCATCCTGCCCAAGGCCGAGGACCCGGCGACCGCGCGGGACTGCCTGTCGCGCCTTGGTGGCCGGCGGCACCGGGTGCTGACGGCGATCGCCCTGCGGGCCCCCGACGGCCGCCGGGCCGCGAAGCTTGTCGTCACGACCGTGCGCTTCAAGCGGCTCACCCGGGCGGAGACCGACTGGTACCTCGCCACGGAAGAATGGCGCGGCAAGGCCGGCGGCTATGCCATCCAGGGCGCCGCGGCGGCCTTCGTGGCCTCGCTCAACGGCTCCTGGTCCGCCGTCGTCGGCCTGCCGCTGCACGAGACCGCGATGGCGCTCGAGGGCCTGGGCTATCGCGTGAGCGGCCATGGCGCTTGAGCTCCGGATCGAGGATTCGCCCCTGGAACTGCGCTGCGCCGGCCTGCGCGACGGCCGGCTGGAACGCCTGTCGCTGGCCGATCCGCAGGCGCCCGCGCAACCGGGCGCCGTCCTGCACGGGCGGGTGCTCGGCCGGCCGGGACGCGGCGCGGGATCGTTGGTCGAGATCGGCGAGGCCCTGCCGGCGCTCAGCCGCCGGCCGCTGGGCCCGGAAGGGCAGGCGGTGACGGTGCAGGTGCGCCGCGCGGCGTTCGGCGGCAAGGGCGCGCGGGTGGATGCCGCGCCGGCGCTGGTCTCGCCCGTGCTGGTGCACCATCCCGGCAGGCCCGGGGGCGCGGTCTCCCGGCGCATTTCGGACAAGAGCGAACGCGCCCGCCTCGAATCGCTGATCGCCGAACTGGACGGCCCGGACGGCGGTTTCACCGCCCGCACCCTGGCCGCCAGCCTGGACGATGACGCCCTGCGCCGGGCCGCCGGCCTGCTGCGCGACAGGGCGCAGGCCGTCGCGGAAGCCGAGGCCGGGGCCCGGCCGCCGGCCGTGCTGGAAGCGGCCCCGCATCCGCTCGTCGCCTTTCTCGATTCCGCGCTCGCCGCCGATGTCGCCCGCGTGCGCATCGAGGGCGGCGACGCGCTCGCCCGCGCCCGCGGCTATGCCCGGGTGCACCTGCCCTGGCTGGAGGAGCGGCTGGAGGCCTGGCGGGAGGACAGCCCGCTGTTCGCGCTCGACGATCTGGAAGAGCAGATCGCCGGCCTGTTCGATCCGCGCGTGCCGCTGCCCGGCGGCGGCAGCCTCGTCATCGAGCAGACCGAGGCGCTCTGCGCCATCGACGTCAACGCCGGCGGCGCGTCGGTGGACGAGACCAACGCGGCGGCGATCGCGGAAATTCCCCGCCAGCTCCGCCTGCGCGGTCTCGCCGGGCAGATCGTGGTGGATTTCGCCGGCGGCCGCGGCGGCGGCGCGAAACTCGCCGGCCGCCTCGGCCGGGCGCTCGCCGAGGCCGGGATCGCGGGCGAGGTGGCGGGCGCGCTCCCCCGCCTGGGCCTGGTGGTGCTGGCCTGCCGGCGCGACGGTCCGCCGCTCGCCGCCGGCCGCCGGCGCGCCCGGCCGGCCGAAGACGAACCGCATGTGCTGGCCGCCGCCGCGGCGCGCCGGGCCGAGCGGGAATGGCGCGCCGCGCCGGCCGGCGGGCTCGCGATCCGCTGCGCGCCGCCGCTTGCCGACGCGCTGCGCCGGGCCCTGCCGCTGCTGACGCGCCGGCTCGGCCGCGCGCCGGACATCGTCGCCGACGAGGCGATCACGCCGACCGGATTCCGGATCGAACGGAGCGCCCCATGACGACGCGCAGCACCGCCCCGCCGTCCTGCACGCTGTGCGGCAAGCCCGCCAGCCGCAAGTACCGGCCGTTCTGTTCCAAGCGCTGCGCCGATATCGATCTCGGCCGCTGGCTGGGCGAGCGCTACAGCATTCCGGCCCTTGAACCGCCGGACGGCGGCTTCGATGATACGCTGACCGGCTTCGACGACGAGGGCTGAGGCCCGCGTCGACCGGGGCGGGACGTGCCCGTCCGGGACCGGGCGAGACAACGGGAGGCGAGGGCATGGCGGCAGGCGACGGCGAGGGGGCGGGCTATGCCGGCGGCTGCCTGTGCGGCGCGGTGCGCTACCGCTCCAGCGCCCGCTCGGCCTTCTCGATCCAGTGCTACTGCCGCCAGTGCCAGCGCATGACCGGCTCGGGCTACGCCCCGCAGGTCGGCGTGCCGCGCGACAGCGTCACCTTCGTCGGCAGCCTGCAGCGCTACGAGGTGATCGCCGACTCGGGCCAGCCGGTCGAGCTGCTGTTCTGCGGCACCTGCGGCTCGCCGATCGCCAAGCGCCCGCAGCGCTTTCCCGACCGCGTCTTCCTGCTCGCCGGCACGCTGGACGATCCCTCGCTGTACCAGCCCGGCAACGCCGTCTGGCGGCAGTCGAGCCAGCCCTGGGACCTCGTCGGCGACGCCTGAATCCCGTCCGCCGCGCTTTCGCACCCCTGGGCCGCCGAAATCCGCGCCGGGTGCTGGACAGCCCCCGTGCGATGGCCTAAATACCGGCCCGCTTCACGGCGCGCCCAGGTAGCTCAGTTGGTAGAGCAACGGATTGAAAATCCGTGTGTCGGTGGTTCGAATCCGCCCCTGGGCACCATCACCCATCGGTCCATGCCGGTCCGTTCCGACCCCGGCGAGAAATCGTACCCACTCAGACCACTGCGCTTAACCCCCAGCATGCCAGCATCAGGCCGGTCACGGCCAGCGCCAGGGACAGCGCGAGCAGCCTGATCCGCGGGGCCGGGAAGACCGCCATCGCTCCCTGATGCCGACAACGCCGCCGGAGACTAGGAAGGCGATCGCGGTGCCGGGCGGTAGGCTGTGGCCCATCAGCGAGTGGGTCTACGGCAGTGCGAGATAGCCGTCGACTTGGGCCGGTGCACTGACGATAACGGCGAGCGGGACGGCGAAGGCCTCGCTGCGGCCGAGCAGATCCGCCACGTCTTGGATCCGATTTTGAGCGAGACTGATTCTCGGAGCCGCGACCGCGCTATGAGCGACCTTACCGTGTTCAGTGGTGCAAGGGACAACGCCATTGCCTCCTTGTCGGATAAGCATGTCGATACGACCCGGCGCCTAGTCCACCGGGACGCGCGGGAGGTTCGGAACAAATGCGCCAAGACGTTAACCGGTCGTTCTTTCCGGTCGGCGGCGATATCGAAGTGATCGTGGTTGACTGGATCGGCCATCTCCGGACGGCACTTCACTTTGGCGGTGATGACTCAATGTTTCCGGCGACACTCGTTGAGCCCGACCAAAAATCGCCGCCACTGGCGAAATGCAGATGCGATCCACCGCTTATTCCAAAGCGCATTCGAAGCCGCCGGCCTGCTCTATTTCAATCCACACAGCTTCCGTAAGCCGATGGCAAGGCTTGGACAACAGGTCTGCCGCACGCCGGAGGAGTTTGAGGCCTGGAGTCAAAATTTCGGCCACGAGCAGGTGATGATGACCTTGGCCAGTTACGGCAAGGTCGAGAGCTACCGGCAGACGGCGATCTTCGATGAACTCCGCCGCTCACGGCCTTCGGGTGATCCCTAGGGGCTTCGTCTCGACCAAACCACCATCGACAATTTTTTGGCATTTATTCAGGAAAAGGCTGCTAACCCGATCTGAGATTTTCAATGGCAGGTTCAGACAGCCATACGAATTTAGGTGTGGCCAGAGGTAGTGGCGATGATTGTCAGATTCTGCTCAATAAGGCTTTGATACAATGTCCCCAACTGGCTGTGCTTCACTCTGAATTGGCTGCGCTTCTTTATATTCGGATTGGCGTTGCTAGCGTTCTCCATCTTGATCCCCGGATCGTAGTAGACGGTTCCGCTGGCCAGCGCGCGGATGAGCATAAGAACGTCGGTGCCTTCGCAGAGTTGGACCACTGCACCATATTGGTATTGAGGCGGTGGATTGCGCATCAGCGAAGGCACATAGACGGCCTTGGCGTGCTTACGATTCCAGTGAGCGATGACGCCCTTGAAGCCCCATGAAGCGGCGATGGTGTCATGGCGGTCCACCAGAAGGATCGAGCCGTCCATATCAGTGATCTTGCCTGACGTCTCATCGAAGCCTGTCAGTCGCAGGGCAAGGCCGGTATCCACATGAAAAGTCCGATCAGCTGCATACCTGCCGCCGAAGTTGATCCGGTCAGCTCTGCCGAATTTATCGGGATAACCGAACCGGCGCAGGAAGGATTCAACACCCTCGTCACGATAGATTCCGCCGGTCGGCTCCGGAGTCATCAGCGTGACCGGGCTTTTGGCGGTTCGGCGGACAAAATTTTTAACCCCGTACTGCTTGACCTCCCAGCCCATAAAATCCGGTTCGGAATAACCATTGGGTGAGATACCCAGTTCGGCTTCGAGGGTGTAACCGCCGCCGTTCAGGGCCAAATAGGGGGCCGGTATACCGTCCTTCCCAATCTTTTGAGATGGTATCCAGCCCTTCTCATGTATCTGCCGTAGTGTGGTCAGCAGCATCTGCCTCGAGTTTGCACCGGTACGTAGCGCGCCGAGATTGGTGAAGACACCGGATACATCTAGGTCTTCGGCCACCGCGTCGAAGGCCCGAGCAACCGGATCGTCATGGGCCACTACACGACCGATCACCCGGCCATCTGTGCAAACCCCGAAGAACATGATCCGCCCTTCGTCGCGAGACCGTATAAGCGCTCCCGGAGCCCGGACAGCACCTCGAAGAAGACTTGATATCCGCACTTCCGGGTATTTCGGGTACAGGATCAACTGCGCATCCGGAGCCGGTGACAAGCCTTCGGCGTCGAGCCAGAAGAAGCTGATCTTCGCCTTGGCGCGGTACCGGAGAGCGCCGGCGCGGACGCTGTAATCGCTCTCAACCGCACCATGCGGGATGATGTTGAGCGCACCAAAGCCGCCGCCGAGATAGATTTGGTTCTTCGAGTTGTCATTCGGGGCCAGCCGCTTTGCATAGAACTTCGTGGCCCCGTGATCGGCCATCTGATCGAGAAGGCCGCAAAGCACGTTAGTCAACGTTTCGTTCCTCAATGAATATTTCTTTTTCATTAGAGGAAAGCCATGTGGCTAAAGAGTCAATGATTTCAGAAAGTGGACGCCGATTGCGGCCCTTGATGGCGCATTCCCAGACGGTCGCCACACGCCACCCGGCATCGAGGAGCTGCGGGCGCACCGCCTGATCGCGGATCACATTACCTACGATCTTGTTTCGCCAGGAGATCTCGCGAGTTTTTGGCCATCGGAACAGCGAGCACTCATGGCCATGCCAGAAGCAGCCATGCACGAATACAACTGCCTGGTAGCGGGTCAGGACGAGATCGGGCGTGCCCGGAAGGCTGCGGACATGAAGGCGATATCGGAAGCCACGGTCGTGAAGCGCTCGGCGAATCAGCAGCTCGGGTTTCGTGTCTCTCGCACGGATCGCCGCCATGTTTCGACGACGGGTCTCCGGGTCATGAACATCAGCCAACTTGGCGGAACTGCGGTTTGCTGATGAGTTCGAGGATGTGCGGGCGCATGATCCGCGAAACCTCGGCAAACACCGGAACGGCAACCGAGTTGCCAAACTGCTTGTAGGCTTGGGTGTCGGAGACCGGGATACGGAAGCTATCATCATAGCCCATGAGCCGGGCACACTCGCGCGGTGTTAACCGACGCGGATTCTTCCACTTGCCTTGGCTGATAAGAATTTCAGAGCCGTCCTTGTAGTAGCGGGCCGACAAGGTGCGGGCGATGCTGTCGCCATTGACCAGACCGAACCCGAACCCGTTGCCAGCGGCCTTGTGCTTGGCAGCGTAGGCCTGAAGATAGTTCCACAGCTTGTCAGTCAGGGTGTATTTGTCGTTGACGGTTGCCATTGGGCCAAGTGTGTAGTGACCTTCCGGAGCCTCAGAGCCGTCTTCCGGGTGCAGCACGTCCCGCATTCCCCGGCCATTACGGCCGGGTAGGATCAGATCATCAAAGGTGAACCTGGTTGGCTCCCGGAAGCCAACCATGACGATCCGTTCCCGGTGTTGGGGTACAAAGTTGACGGCGTCGATGATCTGAGTATGCAGGGTATAGCCTAACTTCTCGGTCAGCTTCTGGCGGATCACCTCGAATGTCTGACCCTTGTCGTGGCTCTTCAGGTTCTTGACGTTCTCAAGCAGGAACGCCGCAGGGCGGTGATGCAGCAGTATGCGCAACACATCGAAGAACAGGGTGCCCTGCGTCTCGTCTAGAAAGCCGTGGGCATGGCCGAGCGCGTTCTTCTTGGACACCCCGGCAATCGAGAAGGGCTGACACGGGAATCCTGCGACCAGCACATCGTGCTCGGGTATGTCATCGACGTTCACATCGCAGATGTCGCCGGCAATCGGCCGGTTGTCCGGAAAATTTGCGTGATAGGTCGACTGCGCGAACCGATCCCATTCAGACGTGAAGACGCAGCGGCCACCAGCCGTCTCCATGGCCTTGCGCAGGCCACCGATCCCGGCAAACAGATCAATGAAAGTGAAGTCCCTGTCGTGCTCAGAGGGCCGCCGGGCCTCAGCACGCATCCTCAGGAGTATCATGACACTTTCGCGTGGTGTTTCCTCGCCCCGTTTCCAGCGATAAACGTGACCTTCAGAGTAACCAAGAACCTTTGCGGCTTCCGGCACGGTCCAGCCACATTGCTGCATCAATAGCTCAAACTCTGTCATCTTACCGGATAACCTTTTTGGCTCACCCTGGGAATTTTTCTGACATTGTGTCCTGTGGAGTCCCTAAGAGCAAGAACATTAATGCAACACCGCTTCGGTGTCTGAACATTTCGTGGGGATAAGATCACCGTGTCAGATCAGGCCTCTCCTCTCGACTCTGTGAAAGAAGGTGGGTTGTGGATCGGGGCGCGGTCGGAATGCTGATCGGCGCTGAACGAGGACCCGGCGTTGAGGTGCCCAACCAGCTGCACCTGCTTATCTTTCCTTCCTCGTAGCGGGGTCAGGATTAGAAGCCGAGAGGGAGAAAGCGACCACGCCGGTCCACACCCCGGCCGGTGAGTTGGAAATGAAATAGAACTTTGGTGGGGCTCCGGCCCCGGCACCACTCTCCCGGGGTCCATGTCGACCACAGGGGGGCCGGCGCCTTCCCACTCTCCGGAACCAGGCATTCCCGCCGAGCGTGACCCGCGCCGTTCCGTCTGAACGCCGGTCGCCAATGAACGCCCTCCAGGCCCGGGCGCGGCTCTCCCTGCTTTCCGTCGTCAATGTCATCGCCGTTCCGGCCCGGGCAGGCCGGAGCCTGCCGCGGCCCCGTTTGCGTGCCGCGCGGGCGACGGACGCACGAACCCAAAATTAATCTGTCTGCCGTCTTATGGGATTTGCGTCGAACGAGAATTTCCGGGCCCGACCCCCGATTCGAACGATTGGCGATTGGACAATGCAAGACATCAAGCGTTCCGGTGTTCGAAAACGTGCCAGCAGCGAACAGGACGATGCGGTCACCGCATCGGGGCCCGCGGTCACCGCACAGCCGGGCGAACAGCCCGCGACGCGGATCGTCATCGCCGAAGCCGACAACGAAATCGCCGAACGTCTGGCGCAGCGGCTGACGCCGCATTCGAACCGCTACAGTCTGCATCGCGTCCTGTCCGCCGAGGCGCTTGCAGGCGCGATCGACGCCGGAACCGCCGACATCGTTCTTCTCGGATACGGGTTCATCGGTCGGGAGAAAATCCCGTCGCTGCGCGCGATGCTCCGCCTGTGCCGCGACGTTCCCGCCATCCTGGTGGAAGCCGAGGCCAACGCCGAAATGCTGGTATCCGGTCTGCGCGAGGGCCTGCAGGACTGCCTGATACGGGACCTCTACGATGGCGCGACATTGCACAAGTCCATCGAGGGCGCGCTCAAGCGCACGACGCGCCTGCGCGCCTCGGACCTCGAGATCTCGCGCCTTCGCGATTTTGCCGAGATATCCAGCGATTTCATCTGGGAGATGGGTCCCGATCACAGGTTCACCTATATCTCGGACCGCTACTTCGAGATCACCGGCCTGTCGCGCAACGAGGTCGTGGGCCTGACGCCGCACGAACTGCATGCGCTGTCGCCCCAGAGGATCCTGCCGGTCAACGGCTGGAACGATCATCGCGAACTGCTGCAGACATTCGACGAGCAGCGGGCGTTCCGGAACGCCCACATCCTGATCGAAGCCCCCGGCGGGGAAACGTCCGTCGTCGACATCTCCGGAAAACCGATCTTCGACGACAGCGACGGGAGTTTCGCGGGCTATCGTGGCGTCGGCTCCGATGCGACCGACCGCTGGCTGACGGAGCGAAAGCTTCAGGAGAGCGAAGCCCGGTTTCGCGATTTTTCGGAAGTCTCGGGCGACTGGCTCTGGGAGTCGGATGAAACCCACCGCATCACCTTTCTGTCCGAGTCCTTCTCCCGCGTGACGGGCATGCGCCGGCAGAGCTATGTCGGCAAGCCGCGATGGGATGCGGTGCTGCCGGTCGACAGCGGGCACGTTGCCGCCCACAAGGCCGAGCTCGAGCGCTTCGCCGAGTTTCGCGATTTCGAGTTCGCCACGGTCGACAGCACCGGGGCCAGGCGCACGTTTCTGCTGAGCGGCCGGCCGACTTTCGATCATCGCGGCACGTTCGCGGGCTACCGCGGTTCGGGACGGGACGTGACCCGGCGGAACGAAACCCAGGTGCGGCTTCGCACGCTGTCCCAGGCCCTTGATCAGGCCCCCGTGTCGGTCGTGATCACCGACGACGACGGCAAGATCGAATACGTCAACCAGTATGCCGCCGAAACGGCCGGGATGCAGTGCCTGGCCGACACGTCCTCCCATCGCCGGCTGCTGCATACCGGGCTTGCGGAGGACGGCGACTTCGCTGCCCTGATGCAGCATCTGAAGGACGGAAAGACCTGGCGCGGCGAATTCGAGAACAGCCTCTCCGACGGAACCCGCTACTGGGAAGCCGCGGTCATTGCACCAATTCGCGATGACGACGGCATCACCACGAACTTCATTTCGGTGAAGGCCAACGTCACGGAGCGCAAGAAGGCGCAGCTCATGTTCGCGGCGCAGGCCGAGACGCTCAAGGCGCTTCTCGAAACCCTGCCCCAGGGCGTGAGCATGATCGACGCGGACCTCAACGTGGTCGCGGTCAACAAGAGCTTCCTTCAGATCCTGGACCTTCCCGCGGCGCTGTTCGAGAAGGAAGACGGGCCGACGACCTTTGCAGACGTCATCCGCTACAACGCCGAGCGTGGCGACTACGGCGAGTGCGACGTCGAGGAAAAGGTGGCCGAGATGGTCGAACGCGCCCGCCGGCTGCAGCCCCACCGGTTCGAGCGTACCCGGCCCGACGGCACGGTGATCGAGATCATCGGCGAACCGCTGCCGCATGGCGGCTTCGTGACGAGCTACATGGACATCACGGAGCGCCGGCGGGCGGAACAGGAAACCCGCCAGACCCTCAAGATGGAGTCGCTGGGAACGCTTGCCGGCGGCCTGGCCCACGAGGTCAACAACACGCTGATCCCCGTGATCAGCCTCTCGGAAATGCTGGTCGAGAAATTCTCGGAGGACAGCGACGAGCGGGAGATCGCGCAGGCCATCTTCAGCTCCGGCGAACGCATTCACGAGCTTGTCGAGCAGATCCTCGAGTTCAGCCGGCAGGACGACATGAAGCCCGAACGGATCGATCTCAATGTCTCGCTGGAAGACATGGTGCGCGCGATGCGAACGAGCATGCCCTCCAATGTCAGCATCGAGGCCGACCTGCGGGACGTCCCCGAAATCGAATTCAACCGGGTCCAGCTCAAGCGGGTGCTGCTCAATCTGGCAACCAATGCGGCCCACGCCATCGGCGATGACCCCGGATCGATCACCTTCTCGCTCGCGGTTGCCGCGCACGACCCGGCGAAGCTGTCGACCACGCCGGAAATCCCTGCCGGAAACTACGTGGCGATCGGCATCTCGGACACGGGCTGCGGCATGTCGGCGGAGACCATCGAGCGCATCTTCGACCCGTTCTTCACGACCAAGCCGGTCGGCGAGGGCACGGGCATGGGACTGTCAGCCATTCACGGCGTGGTGGCGAAGCAGGGCGGAGGAATCCACGTCGCATCACAACCCGATCACGGCAGCACGTTCACCCTGCTGCTTCCTCAAGCCGAATCTGCATCCCGGAGCTGAATATGGCGAAAGCACTAGTTGTCGATGACGAAACCGTCGTCCGGCGTATCACCACCTCCATGCTCGAAGCCGCCGGCTTCAGCGTGGAGCAGGCCAACGACGGCAATCAGGCCATGGTGGCCCTCAAGACCGGTCAGTACGACCTTCTGGTCACGGACATCATCATGCCGAACAAGGAAGGGATCGAAACGATCATGGAGGCGCGCAAGTTGCGGCCCGACATGAAGATCGTGGCGATGTCCGGCGGGGGGCGGATCGGCAACACGCAGGTCCTCGACATCGCGAAGAAGGCCGGTGCGGACGGCACGGTCGGCAAACCCTTCAAGAAGGAAGACCTGCTCAAGGAAATCGTCCGGATCATGTCCAGCTGATCCGGGCCCGTCGTCGGGCGCGCCTTCGGGGCGGCCGGCGACGGGGTGCAGTGGCAATGCCCGCGACGGTCCGGTGAAAGCCGGGCCGTCGTTCTTTTGCGGTCCTGCCCGGTGGCCGGACCGGCCGGTGCGTTTTCCGATGGGGTTGGGGGTCGGGGCGCGCCCCGATGCGTCGGCGGTTTGCCTCCTGGTCGAGCCTTGCCGGTCAGAGGCTGCTCACCTGCAGTTTCCGCTCGTAGACATCCTCCATGCGAAACGAGGCGACGCCGGTCGGGCTGGTCACCGGTTCGGCAATGATGGAACCCTCGATATAGCTGAAGCCCGCCGTCGCCATCGACATCGCCATGCTGAGCGAGGATACGCCCATCACGCAGCTGGCCAGTCCGTGATTCGTCGCTGTCTTCGCGAAACGCTGCGAGAAGGCGAGCATCTCGCGCTCCGACAGGTCGCAATCACGCAGGTCGAACCCGACGGCATGGACACCCATCGCCTTGAGGTCGTCGAATCTGAGATTGTCGGTGCCGGTCTTCAGGACCACCGCGCGGCCGAACGACTTGAGCCGGTTGACGATCGGCACGATCCGGTTGTTCCAGGTCGTCGACTCGTGGCCGATCAGTTCCCAGATGAAATAGGAATGGAGGTCCTCGGGGATCTGGGCGCAGACGTCGATGAAATCGGCGCTGGATTCACCCGTGGCGAAGGTGGTTTCGTGCACCGGGACGACGACGCCGCTGGGCTTGCCGCTTTGCATGGCCTGCAGGACGTCGGTCACCGCCTGGAGCACCGCCACGCGGTCGATGGTGGCGTGGAACCGTCGACGCTCCTCCTGCGGCAGGATATCCCGGAACGCCATCACGCCTTCTCCGGTATCGGCCGCCAGATCCAGGACATAGGACGACAGCACGTTCTTCTTCGCGAGCCACAGCGGGCGGTAGTTGTAGACGACGTTCATCGGTTTGCACGCTCCATTCTCGCCGACCGAGGCAAGCCAGGTGTCGACATTCTCCTCGCCCACGACCCTCGCCAACGACGCACGCGCCGACGCTCTCGGCTCGAGGGCCGCGAGCAGGTCTGCCGGACGGACGGGAAGACGGGATTCAAGCAGTCGCTCGAGGAGGTCGCGCAGGCGCGCCTCGTGCTCGGCCAGCGCATCGGTGATGATGCCGCTGTTGGAGAGCAGAAGGGCACGCTGGCGTTCGACGGCGGCATCCTGGTCGGCGTCCGACGGCCCGCCGGCGGCATCGTCGGTCTCCTCGGTCAGTTCTTCCAGATAGATGCGATCCGATTCCTCGTCGTAGAGGGCGAGATACACGTCGGCCACGCGCCGCTCGACATCGTCTCCCAGCAGCTTGCTGGCGATGACTTCGGCGATCTGGAAACTCTTCCTGCCGAGTACGGAAGCCCCGTAGATCGAGTATTTGAGAAACCAGCGCTGGTCGTCGACGACCTTGAAGGTGCCGAGGTTCGGCAGCGACGAACGCAGGATTCGCTCGACCACGTGCTGGATGGTCGGCGCCTGGACCCTCCAGCGGGCGCCGAGCATCTGCTTCAGGGGCGCCAGGTCGATGACGTACAGCCGTTCTTCGCGAAGCGGGATTTCCTCGGGCAGGTCGATCGCCGCCGCCACGCTGCGTTCCCGTTCGTCGTCGGACGCCCGGGCGGGGTTCGCGGATGGCGCCGTCGATCCGGCACCGCCGGCATCGGCGATACCGGCCTCCGGCTGAACATGTGGACTACTGCTCATGCAACCTTCCTGGTGCCCGCGCGAACCGCAATCGGCGTCACGGTCCTTGTCATGTCACGCAGTTTGGCCGCCAGAAATTGATTCGCGATTAACGTTTGCGATCATTTGATCGGATCGAAATATTAAAAATATTAACGCTGCTGGAATCGGGAGGTGAAATTCTTAATTATTATTAAAAGAAGAATCTATTTGCCATGAAGATAAAATATAGTTGTTGTGAGAAAACCTGTATTTTGCAACTGGGATATTTTTATTTCGCTGTTTGACAGAGACGGAAGAACAGGAGGTCGGGAGACCGGAACGAAAATCTCCTGGTGACGGAACAAGGGGCGCCGTCTCCTTACCTCCCCGTGCGACGGGGCATCGGACGAGCGGCAATTTCACGTCGATCCGGATCCGGACGTCACTCTCACGCCACCGGCAACCGGAACCGGAAGGTCGCCCCCTGGCCCGGCGCGCTCTCGACCTCCAGCGTGCTGTCGTGCAGCGCGAGGAAGCGCCGGCAGAGCCGCAGGCCGAGGCCGGTGCCTTCGGCGCCCGCGACAGCGGGAGCGAGCGCGTCGGCGCGGCCGGCGCGCAGGGCGGCGTACTGGGCCTCGCTGAGGCCGGGGCCGGTGTCGCTGACCGCGATGGCGAGGGCAGTGCCGCCGCCTTCCTCGCCGCCACCTTCCACCCCGCCGTCTTTACCCGCCGGTTCCAGCACCGCGGTGATGGTCACCCGGCCGCCGGCGCCGCCGTGGCGGATGGCGTTGCTCACCAGGTTGCGCAGCACCGCGGTGATCATCCCCCGGTCCGCCTTGATCGCCGCGTCGGGCAGCAGGATGGCGATGGCGACATCGCGGCTGCGGGCCAGCGCCTGCAGTGGCGCCACGGCATCCTGCGCCAGCGCCCGCACCGCGACGGCGCCCGGCGCCGGGGCGTCGTCGTCCATCATCACCCGGGCCCAGTCCAGCAGGTTCTCGACCAGCGTGGCGAGGCCGCGGGCGGCGATGTCGAGATTGCCCAAATGGTCGCGCAGCTTCTCGGCCGGCACGTCCTTCTCGAGATCGGTCTGCAGCAGGTTGGTGAAGCCGAGCACGGCGTTCAGCGGACTGCGCAGGTCGTGCGCGATCAGGGCGAAGAGTTCGTCCTTGCGGGCGACCAGCGCCTCCAGCTCGGCCTGTCGCGCGGCGATCTCGGCCTGCTGGGTGCGTTGCCGGGTGATGTCGACATGGTGGTTGAGCACGGTGCCGTCGGGCATGCGGTGAAAGTCGCTGGCGATCACCGTGCCGTTCGCCAGCGTGAACTCGCGATGGCCGTAGGTGTTGGTTTCCACCGCGTGCAGGCGCTCGCGCACGAACGCCTCGACGGCCTCCTCGTCGCCATAGTCGCCGCGGGACGCCAGGTAGCGGAAGATCTCCTCCAGCGGCGTGCCGGGGTCGGCAACGTGTTCGGGGATCGACAGGTTGTCGATCGACAGCCGGTTGCGCGCCCACAGCCTGAGATCGGGCGTGAACAGCGTGATCGCCATCGGCAGCGTGTCGAGCACCTGCGAGAGCAGTTCCGCGGTCATGTCGGGCATGCCGGCGGGACGGCTGGAAAAATCCTCCCGGGCCCGGGACGTTTCGTCCTCGTTCTTGCTCACGCACGCTCTCCTCGCCGGCGGGAAGGGCGGCGGCCGGGCATCCGTCGCCCGGATGCGCCGCCCCGACGGGTCCGCCAGACTAGAACGTCGGCGCGGAAAGCGGAATTGCCGTGCGCCGCGTCAGGCGAGGAAGCCGGCATCCAGGCCGAGACGCTCCACGAACGGCCGTTCGGCCGCGAGTGCGGCCGCGAAGGCCGGCTCGGCGATGACCTGGGTGAACAGCCGGTCGAGCCCGGGGTAGGCCGCCGCGTCGAGCGGCAGGCCGAGATAGCGGAAGTTGACGAGGTTGCAGGCGACCGCGATGTCGGCAAGCCCGGTCGCCCCGCCGGCCAGCCGCGACCGGCCGGCAAGCGCGGCCTCGAGGAAGCCGAAGATTCCGGGTGCGACCTCGTCCCGCAGGCGGGCGATCTCGGTCTCGTCCGGCGGCCCTTCGTTGAGGATGCCGGGCCGGATCACCTTCTCGTGGAACAGCGGCCACACCAGCCGGGCGAACAGCACCGCGCCGGCATAGTGCTCCAGCGCCAGCGCACGGGCCTCCTCGCGGGGATCGGCCGGGATCAGCGCCGGGTCCGGCGCCAGTCGTTCGAGATAGACGGCGATCGCCTGGGAATCGAAGCAGGTGAAGTCGTCGTGGCGCAGCGCCGGGATCAGGCCCGTCGGGCTGAGCGCGGCCCAGCCCGCGGGCGGATCGAACGGCAGGACGGGTTCGTTCTCGAACGCGAGCCCCTTGAGGCGGGCGGTAACGAGCACCTTGCGGGTGTGGACGGAGACGGGAACGCCATAGATCGTGAGCATGATGATGAGCCTTTCGCGGCTTGGGGGGTGAAACGCGGGGTACAGCGGGGGCCGTCCGGCGCGCCGGGGGGCGACGTCGGTGGAAAACCGGTGGAACGGGAAGGCGGGCGTCCGGCGGAACCGCGGGCGGTCCTGCGGGACGCCGGGTCAGGTCATGGCGGCGTTTCGCGGGCGCCGGAACGGCCGGCCGGGCGCACCGGGAACTGGATTTCCATCACCACCTGGTCGGAATCCGGCACGGCGAAGGGAAGCTCCAGGAAGACTTCCCTGCAGGCGCCGGCGATGCGGTAGCGGTGCGCCTCCATCCAGATGCCGAGCGCGCCGAAGGCCAGATGGGCCTCGTAATTGGGGCCGCTGCGCACCAGGCAGGCCAGTTCGGGCGCGGCCTCGAGCTCGCCTGGCATGAGCGCCAGGCCGTCGCCCAGCGCCACGGGCCGCGTCCGCGCCGCCGGCAAGGTGAAGCCGACCTCCAGGTCGAGTTCGTCGTCCTCGAAGTCCGAATGCGCCACCACGGTGAGCGCATGCGCATTGCCCTGGCGGACCGCTGCCGGCGTGCGTCCGACGATGGTGCGCAGCAGGTCGACGGCTTCGCTCATGCCGGGGAAGCGGCGGCGCAGCGCGACCCAGGGCTGCGCCGGCGCGCTCTTCACCACCACGTCGTAGTCCTGCATCGCGCCCTGCTCCTCGATCTGCCGGATGCGCGATTCGATGTGCCGCAGGGTCTGCGCCTCGCGCGCCAGCGCCTGCTCCGCCTGCGCCTTGCGCAGCGCCAGCATGCCGCGCAGTTCCTCGACCGGCGGTTCCCGGGCGATCAGGTCGGCGATCTGTTCCAGCGTGAAGCCGAGGTCCTTGAGCGCGAGGATGCGGTTGAGCCGCGGCAGCTGCCGGGCGCTGTAATAGCGGTAGCCGGTCTGCGGGTCCGCGTGCGCCGGGGCGATCAGGCCGAGGGATTCGTAGTGCCTGAGCGAGCGGGCGGTGACCCGGGCGATACGGGCGAATTCGCCAATCCGGAACATGGGGCCTCCTCTCGTCCTGCGCCCCCGGGCGAGACCGCGCGGGTGCGATGACCGGGAGACTGGGCCTTGACGCAACGTCAAGGTCAAGCGCTAGTCTGAAATTCCGAAATCCCGTCCCGACATCGCGAGCCCGAGATGACCGCGCCCCCGCCGAACCGCCGCAGCGCCCTGTTCCTGCCGGCCCTCTCGCCTGAAAGGATCGCCGGTGCGGCCGCCGCCGGCGCGGATCTGTGCGTGCTCGATCTCGAGGACGGCACCGCGCCCGGACGCCGGGCCGAGGCCCGCGACGGCCTGCGCGCCCTGTTTTCCGACCGCGACGCCAGGCCGGGGATCCGCCGCTACCTGCGGATCAACGCGCCCGGCAGCGCCGACTTCGTGCGCGACCTCGCGGCGCTACTGGACTGGCCCGCGGCGCCGGACGGCCTGGTGATCCCCAAGGCGGAGAGCGCGGAGGCCGTCGCCTGGGTACGCGGGGCCGTTGCCGCGGTCCATCCCGACCTCGACCTGATTGCCATCGTCGAGACCCCGAAGGGCCTCGAGAACGCGCCGGCGATCGCCGCGGCGCCGGGCTGCGGCATGCTGCTGCTGGGCTGCGACGATCTCACCGCCGCGCTGGGCGGCGAGCGCTCCTGGGAGGCGCTTGCCTATTCCCGCGGCCGGGTGCTGGCGGCGGCCGCGGCGGCCGGCATCGAGGCGATGGACGGACCCTGGCGCGATGCCGACGACAGGGCGGGCCTGATCGAGGAGGCCCGGCGCGTGGCGGCGATGGGCTATGCCGGGAAGGTCAGCTACCACGCCGACCAGGTGCCCGCGATCCACGCCGCCTTCACGCCCGCCCCCGAGGCCGTGCGCGAGGCCGAACGGGTGCTCGAGGCCGCCCGCGCCTCTTCCGGCGATGCGACACTTCTGGACGGCCGCATCGTCAACGCCGCCATCGTCAAGCAGGCCGAACGGCTGCTCGCGCGCGCCCGTCGCCGCGGCCTTCTCTGATCGTTCCGGTGCCGTGTCGTCCCGCCCGGTCCCGGGACGGCATTGACAGGCGTCCGGTTTTGAACAATTGTTCAAGACGGCTTCGGGGAGGGAGACGACGATGGCGCGCTACGACCGTGTGCTGAAGGGCGGGATGATTATCGACGGCAGCCGGGCGCCGCGGTTTCGCGGCGACGTGGCGATCCGGGACGGACGGATCGCCGAGATCGGCCATGTCGATCCGGCCGATGCCGACGAGGTGCTGGATGTCTCCGGCCTGATCGTCGCGCCGGGCTTCATCGACCTGCATACCCATTACGACGCCCAGGTGTTCTGGGATCCCTACTGCACGCTGTCGAGCTGGCACGGCATCACCTCGGTGGTGATCGGCAATTGCGGTTTCGGCTTCGCCCCGGTCGCGCCGGAGATGCGCGAGCGGGCGATGCTCTCGATGACCCGGGTGGAGGCGATCCCGCTGGCCTCGATGCAGGCCGGCATGCCCTGGGACTGGGTCACGTTTCCGGAATTCCTCGACAGCGTCGAGCGCACGCCCAAGGCGGTGAACATCCTGCCCTACGTGCCGGTCGGCCCGCTGCTGATCTGGGTGCTCGGTTTCGAGGACGCCAAGGCCGGCCGCCTGCCGACGGACGCCGAGCATGCCGAGCTGCGCCGCCTGTTCAACGAGGCGCTGGACGCCGGCGGCTGCGGCTGGTCGGCCCAGCGCATGCTGCCCGACGGGCCGGCGGCGGTGCAGCGCGACTTCGACGGCTCGCCCATGCCCACCGACGTGATGCACGACGAGACCTGCCGCGAATTCGCCCGGGTGCTGGGCGCGCGCAACGAGGGCTTCATGCAGATGCTGCTGGTCTCCGGCGACAACCGGCGCGACCAGGCCTTCTACGAGGAGATGGCCGAGATCTCGGGCCGGCCGATGATCATGAACGTGGTGCAGGCCTTCGATCACCGCCCGGAGATCCACCGCCGCGTGCTGGATTGGCTGCGGAGCTGCCGCGAGCGCGGCATCCGGGTGGTCGGCCAGGGCCTGACCACCGATGCCGGCTTCGCCTTCACCTTCGTCGACTGGAACCTGTTCGACGATTCCGAGGCCTGGCGGGAGGCGACCACGGGCAGCCGGGCCGAGCGCAAGGCGAAGCTGGCCGATCCCGCCCGCCGCCCGGCGCTGAAGGAACAGATGCCGATCACCGCGACCGGGCCGCTGCCCGGGATCGTCATCACCGGCCCGAAGCTGGAGAAGAACCAGCCCTGGCTCGATCACACCCTGGCGCTCGCCGGCGAGAAGATGGGCAAGCATCCCGTCGACGTGATGCTCGACATCGCCGTGGAGGAGGACCTGGAAACCGAGTTCTTCGCGGCCCCGCCGAACGGCAAGATCGAGCACCTGAAGGAGATCGTCGACGATCCCTACGTGCTGTTCGGGGTCTCCGACGGCGGCGCGCACACCAAGTTCCTCACCGCCGGACGCTATCCCACCGAGACCCTGTGCAAGGTGGTGCGCGAGCACGGCATGATCTCGCTGGAAGAGGCGCACTGGCGGCTCTCCGCGCTGCCGGCCCAGGTCGCCGGCTTCCAGGACCGCGGTGTCCTGCAGAAGGGCGCGCCGGCCGACATCATCGCCTACGATTTCGACACCCTGCGGGTGTGCGAGGAGGAGATCGTGCACGACCTGCCGGCCGGCGAGTGGCGGCGCATCCAGCGGGCCTCGGGCTATCGCTTCGTGCTGGTCAACGGCGAAGTGACGATCGCCGACGACGAACCCACCGAGACCTATTCGGGCCAGTTGCTGCGCCACGGCCGGGGCGCGGCGTGAGCGCGACCGCCGCGCCGGAGCGGGCCCGGGCGCCGGCGCCGCCGGTCGCGGAGGCGGCGGGCGAGCCTGCGGGCGAGGTCGAGACGAGGCTGCGGCGGGCGGCGCTCGCCTGCTTCGTCGCCAAGGGCTTCCACGGCACTTCGATGCGCGACGTCGCGCGCGAGGCCGGCTGCAGCGTTTCGCACGCCTACTATTACTATCCCTCCAAGGGCGCGATCCTGTTCCGGCTGATGCGCGACATCACCGCCGAGCTGGATGCCCGCCTGGCGGCGGCGGAAGACCGGGCCGGCCCCGATCCCGCGCGGCGGCTCGCCGCCCTGGTGCGCGCCCACGTGATGCTGCACACCGGCCGGCAGGACGAATCCTTCATCGGCAATTCCGAACTGCGCTCGCTCGACGCCGACCGTCTGGCCGAGGTCATGGTGCTGCGCGACCGCGTCGCCGCCCGTTTCCACGCGGCCGTTGCGGCCGGCGTCGCGGCCGGCGACTTCGCCTGCCCGACGCCGCGGGAGACCGCGCGCGCCATCGTCACCATGACCACCGCGGTGGCCACCTGGTACCGCGCGGACGGTCCGCAGTCGCCGGAGACCGTGGCCGGCCAGTATGCCGACATGGCGCTTCGCCTGGTCGGCGCCGGTGCGGGGAAGGACGGGCCGTGAGTTTCACCATCGTGCCCCTGAGCCCGGTCTGTGGCGCCGAGGTGCGCGGGCTCGACATGACGAGACCGCTCTCGGCGGGAGCGGTCGCACGCCTGGAGGTGGCCTTCGACGTGCATCGCGTGCTGCTGTTCCGCCGGCAGCCGCTCGGCCCCCGCCAGCTTGCGGATTTCTCGGCGCATTTCGGTCCCCTGCAGGAGCATGTCCAGCGTGCCTACCGGCATCCCGAGGTGCCCGAGGTGGTGGCGATGACCAATCGCCGGCCGGACGGCAGCTTCGACGAGGTGGGCGCGGCCCGGGGCGCGGCGGCGCGCACCCGGGACGGCTGGCACAGCGACCTCTCCTTCGAGGCCCGGCCGGCCAAGGCGACGCTGCTGCACGCGATCGAGGTGCCCAGCCGCGGCGGCAATACCTGTTTCGCCAACACCACGCTCGCCTACCGGGCCTTGCCGGCCGACCTGCGCCGCCGGCTCGCCGGGCTCCGGGCCGAGTTCGTATACGGCCGCGCGACGCGCAACCCGCTGGCGGCGAAGGCGGCCGAGGGCCTGGACGCGGCCGCCCGGGACAGCACGATCGCCGTCCACCCCGTGATATCGCGCCACCCGGCGACGGGAGAGCCCGGCATCTTCGTCAACTCCTACACGACCAGCCGGATCCTCGATCTCGCGCCGGAGGACAGCGAGGCGCTGATCGAACGGCTGGCCGACGCCATCGACGATCCGGCGGTACGCTGGGAGCACCAATGGTCCCCCGGCGACACGCTGATGTGGGACAACCGTGGCGGCCTGCTGCATGCGGGGCGGATCGACTATCCGCGCAAGGAGGCCCGGCGCTTCATCCGCACCACGGTCGCGGGCGCGGCGATCCAGGCCCATGACGGCGAGTTCTGAGGGAGGGGACGCGATGGAAAGCGAGGAACGCCTGGTCGACTATGCCGTGGACGGCGCGGTGGCGGAAATCACCATGCGCCGCGAGCCGGTCAACGCCATCAACATGGCGCTGACCCGGCAGGTCAACGCGGCCTACCGGCGGGCGAAGGAGGATCCCGCGGTTCGGGCGATCGTGCTCACCAGCGGCTGTGCGCGGGCCTTCAGCGCCGGCATGGACCTGGCGATGATCCGCGGCGGTTCGGGGCTCGACCTCCGGGCCTTCCTGGAAGAGCTCTACTTCACCATGCACGACCTGCAGTACCGCATGGGCAAGCCGACGATCGCGGCGGTCACCGGCCCGGCGCGGGCGGCCGGCGTGACGCTCGCGGTGAGCTGCGACTGCATCGTGATGGCGGAGGACGCCGACCTTTCCTATCCGGAGATCGACGTCGGGGTAATCCCGGCGATGCACTTCGTGCACCTGCCGCGGCAGATCGGCCGCCACCAGGCCTTCGAACTGCTGTTCTCGGGCGACCCGATCCCGGCCCCGGTGGCCGAGGCGCGCGGCCTGATCAACCGGGCGGTGCCGCGCGAGCGGGTACTCGAGGAGGCCCGCGCAATGGCCCGGCGCTTCGCCGGGAAGTCGCCGGTGGTGATGAAGCTGGCCCGGGATTCCTTCATGCGGGCGAACGACAACGACTATCGCCGGGCGATCGAGAACGTGGTGGAGACGATCTGCAACATCATCGAGACCGACGACGCCCAGGAGGGACTTGCCGCCTTCAACGAGAAGCGGCGACCGGACTGGTGAGCCGGGCGGTTCCGCGGATCAGGCGGCCTCGCTCAGCAGCAGGCGTTCGCGGGGCAGGCGGACGCTGACGGTGGTGCCGACGCCGGGCTCGCTCTCGAGCGCGATGCTGCCTTCGTGCAGGTCGACGAGGCGGGCGCACAGCGGCAGTCCGAGGCCGGTGCCCTCGTACTTGCGGTTGAGACTGGAATCGACCTGGCTGAAGGCCTCCATGGCGCGCGGGATGTCTTCCGGCGCGATGCCGACGCCGGTGTCCGACACCTTGAGCAGGATTCCGTCCGCATCGAGGTCGAGCGTTATCGCGACGGAACCGCCGGGCGGCGTGAACTTCACGGCGTTCGACAGCAGGTTGAGACAGACCTGCTTGATCCTGCGCTCGTCGCCGCGGAGCATGACCGGCGCTGCCGGCAGGCCCTTGTTTACGGTCAGTTCGCCCTGTTCGGCCTGCGGCGCCACCATGCGGGTGCTGTGTTCGATGACCCCGTTCATGTCCACGGGGCCTTCGTCGAGCACCACGCCGCTGCCTTCCAGGCGCGAGAAATCCAGCACGTCGTTGATCAGGTCCAGCAGGTGCCGGCCGCTGTCGTGAATGTCGGCGGCATAGCCGTCATAGGCCGTATCGCCGAGGGGACCGTGGATGCGCGCCGTCATCAGTTCCGAGAAGCCGAGGATGGCGTTCAGGGGGGTGCGCAGTTCGTGGCTCATCACCGCCAGGAACTGGGACTTGGCCTGCGACAGGGCCGCCGCCTCGTCCAGTGCCGTCTGCAGTTCCTGCGCCGTCTGCTGCAGTTCGTCCTGGGTCTGCTCGAGCTCGGCCACATAGCGCCGCAGCCGTTCGGCCTCACGATGATCGCGGTCGCTGACATAGCTGTCCCAGACCGCCGAGATCATGCCGGCGCCGAGCAGCACGGCCGCGATCGCCGCCACCGCGACGGCCAGGATCGGGCGCGACAGCTCGATCGCGTCGTGCGGGCCGGCAAGGGGATTGTAGGTCATGCTCAGCGCCGACATCGCCGTGAAGTGCATGCTGCAGATCGCCAGCACCATCAGGCCGACGGCCGCCAGCAGATCGCGCGGTCCCCTGTCCTGCCGCGAGAAATGGAAGGCCGGCGCCGCGAACAGCACCGGGGCGATCAGCGAGGCGGCGACGTGGCTGCGTTCCCAGAACTGCTCCACCGGGCCGATCACCGCGGCCATGCCGGTATAGTGCATCGCGGCGATCGCCATCGCGGCGATCACGCCGCCCGCCAGGGCGTGCCCGCGCTGCAGGAAGAAGAAGGCGACGGCGATCGCGGCGATCGCGATCAGGGCCGACAGCGCGGTCAGCGGCACATCGAAGCTGATCGGCCAGGGCGGCACATAGGCCAGCATGGCGACGAAATGGGTGGCCCAGATGCCGGCGCCGGCGGTGATCGCCGCGCCGGCGAGCCAGACTCCCGGCCGGTCCGGGTTCCGCCAGGCCCGGTGCAGCAGGCTGAAGCAGGCATAGCAGCCCAGCAGGCAGACCACGGCGGCCAGGGCGACCAGCCAGAGATCGTGCTCCAGGGTGATGCATTCGAAGACGCGGCGCATGCCGCTTACGTAAGGGGAAAGGTCTAATTCGTTCTTAATGCAAGCAATAGCAAGAGGTGCCTGAAAGTACCCGTCAGGGCGGTATCCGGCTTCGGGCGACGTCAGCCCGGCGTCGTCTGCGAGAGCCGGTCGATCGCCGTCTCGAGCATGTCGGGGCGGGCATGATGCGCCATGTGGCCGACCCCCGGAGCGATCTGGACGTTGACCCGGGGCAGCAGGCGGGCGAGGCCGTCGACATGGCGGGAGACGCCGAGCAGCCAGTCGGCGTCGCCGTGCACGATCTCGACCGGCACCCCGAGGCCGGGATAGCGCCGGGCCTGTCCGCGAAGCGCGGCATGCAGGCGGGTCAGGTCGGCGGCGTTGGCATCCATGCTGGACGCGCGCAGCGACAGCGGTGCGCCGACATGGGCGAGATAGCCCTCGGGCACCGCCTGCGGCGTGAAGCAGCGCTCGACGAAGGCCTCGATCGCCCCGCGGTCGGCGTTCCGGGCCAGCCGCGCCATGTAGACATCGACGATCGACCGGCCGATTCCCAGCGCGGCAAGCCAGCCTGCGAACCGGCCCCAGGGCATCGTTGCGCCGGACACGGTGACCACCCCGCGGAGCGTTTCCGGGGCATCGAGGGCCCAGGCGAGCGCCACGGCCGCGCCCCAGCTGTGCCCCACCACGATTGGCCGCGCCGCGCCCAGCGCCCGGGCGGCCGCGCGCAACTGGGCGGCCTGTCGTCCGGGGGACCAGTCGCCGGGGCCGCGGGTGGAATAGCCCAGGCCCGGCCTGTCCATCGCGATCACCCGCCGGTGCCGGGCCAGCCGGGCGGTATGCGCGAAGGTCCAGTCGCGGAGATTGACGTTGGCGCCGTGAATCAGGACGACCGGCGGTTCGCCGGCGCCCTCGTCCGTGGCATGCACCACCAGGCCGTCGACCGGCAGCAGTCGGCCCAGCGGCGGATGGTTCCGCTCGGCTACCGCGTCCGGCAGGGCGTTCATCGGCGGTGCGGCACGGGCGGGGTCGGGAAACCGCGCACGGCCTGTGTCAGCCGACCGCTGCGGGCGAATCGTCGCCGCGGGCGTAGGCGGGAAGGCGGAGCGAACCGAGATCGCGTTCCAGCCAGTCCTCGACCGCCGCGATCTCGTGCATCACCCGGACTTCGCGCAGGCTGTCGGGGCCCGCTTCCGCGACCTCGGCATGGAGCCTGGAAACGGTGGCGACCAGGTCTTTCGGGCAGAGCACGGCGTTGCGGATCCGCCGGGTCTGCCCCAGCCGGCGCCAGAGATCCTGGATACGGCTGTCGACGGCGCCCAGGGCGGTCGGATCGACCTGGTGCAGGGCAATGTCGTCTTCCAGGATGACCAGCGAATCGTAGGCCAGCGCGAACACGGCGCCGGGGATCGTCCGGTTCGCGATCCGCGAGATGTCCTCGGCGCGAACCGCGCCGCCCATGCGCCAGAGGCGGAGGCGCAGGGTGCGGTCGAAGGACAGGCTGACGCTCATCTCTCGCCGCTCCGCTCATCGCGCCGGGCATAGGCCGGCAGGGGGAGGTCGGCGAGATCGCAGTCCAGCCACGCGGCCGCCTCGTCGGCCGTCGAGACGGCGCGGATGTCGGCGTCGGGACCGGGATTGCGCTCCATCTCCATCGCGTAGAGGCGGACGATGGCGTCGTGCAGAACGGTGGGACAGAGAAAGGCGGCCCGGACCCGCTCGCCGGGATCCGCGTCGCCCCAGGCCAGGATGTCTTCCTCGCGCAGGCGCGCCAGGGCATTCCGGTCGAGTTCGTGCAGTTCGGTGTCCTCGGCCAGGATCGCCAGCACCCGGTACCCGGCAGTGCGCCGGAACGCATCCCTCTCGGCGTTGTAGGCCCGGCGGAACTCGTCGAGGCGCAACAGGCCGTCGAGGCGCCAGAGGCGCAGGCGTCTGTCGTGATCGAGTTCCAGGGCGACGGGCATCGGAGTCCGTTTCGTCTGCGGGATGGCGGACAGCGCGAAGTCTACGGCCCGGATCGCCGGCGCGACAATCCTGCGGGCCGGGATTGCCCGGCGCGATCCGGTCTGCCGCGATCCGGTTCGTCCGGGCGCGAGGGTCAGTCTACCGCATAGACCCGGGACGGCCCCTCCTCGATGGTGAGGATCTCGAACGGCGCCTCCTTCTCGCCTGCCATGCCGGGCGAACCCGGCGGCATGCCCGGCAGCGAGAGGCCGATGATCGCGGGACGCTCGCGCAACAGGCGCTCGACATGAGCCAGCGGGACATGGCCCTCGATCACGTAGCCGTCGACCTCGACCGTGTGGCAGCCGTCCAGCGGCTGGCGCAGGCCCAGCCGCCTTTTCAGCAGGGCCAGGCGGTAGGTCGTCCGGATCTCGACGTCGAAGGAATGGTTGCGCAGGATTTCCGCGTAGCGATCGCAGCAGCCGCATTCGGGATGCTTGTGCAGGATCGCCTTGCGGCTGCCCTCGTCGGCGGCCCGCGCCGGGGCGACGGCGAGCCAGAAGCCGGCAAGCAGCGCCAGCGCCAGCAGCGGTCCGGTCCGGATCAGCGGTCCGGTTCGGATCGCGATGCGGGTCCTGAACGCAATCATCGCCGCCGCTCCTTTCGCTGTCTCGTGATCGGGTCGTTGTATCGCGTTCGCATCGTGCCCTTCCGCTCGGGAGCGCGGCCGGCCCTGCGGCGCGGCTCAGCTGTCGATCCCGTGCAGGGTGCTGACGCAGAGTACGGCAAACAGCATGTTCACGCGCGTATCGTCGTCCGACAAGGGCAGGATCAGGCGCTCCATGTCGAACAGGTGGCCCTCGATGTCGCGGAAAGGCTGGTCGACGACGAACGGCTGGCCGCTCTCCGCGACGTGCCTGTATTGCTCCACGATGGCGTCGCGCTGGCTGCCGAAGTCGATCTCCTCGAGAAACTGCCCGGTATAGTCCCGGCCGAACATCGTCACGACCTCGGTGCCGACCAGGCGCATGCGCATGCCGTCCGGGGTGACGTCCAGCAGCAGGACCTTCGGCCAGAGGTGCGGGAAGTCGAGGGGCTCGAGATCCCGGCGGGCCGGCATGGTGCGCGCGCCCCGCCTGTCGTTCCAGTATTCCAGCGCGAACAGGATCTCGGGCCGCCGCACCGCCGACAGGGGCTTGCCGCGCGCGCTGACTTGCGGCGCGCCGTTCGCCTCCTGGTTGTCCGCATCCTGCATGTGTTCGTCGTACACGAGGCGACGACCCGGGTCGAGACGCAGTCTGCCGCGCCCATGGCGGCGAAATCAGGCGGGCAGCGCCAGCGGATCGCGCGAGGTCAACCGGAAGGCGTGGCCGGGATGGCTGAGGCGGGCGCGGGTGACCGCGTCGGCGCCCAGCCAGGTCGTGCGCTCGATCACGAAGACCGGCTCGTCGGGCGCGAGCGCAAGGAGCTCACGTTCCTCCTCACCCGGCGTGCCGGCGGAGAAGGCATGCTCCGCGCGACTGTAGGGAATGCGGGCGAGCAGCCACTCGTTCGGGCTGACGTCGTCGAAGCGCTCGTGCCGTGCCGCCGGCTCGGTCTGCAGGTTGATCCAGCGATCCTCCAGTTGCCAGGGCCGCTCGTCGGCGAGATGCAGGCCGAGCACGTGCAGGGCCCGGCGGCGCGGATCCAGACCCAGGGCGGCGCGGATCGGCGCGGGCGGCGGCGCCAGGCGCCGGCGCAGGCAGAGAAAGCGGTAGCGGCGGCCCAAACGCTCGATCTCCGCGCGCACCACGGGGATCGCCACCACGGCTTCCCGGGCGTCGCGTCGCACCACCCGGGTGCCGGCCTTGCGCCGGCGCTCCACCAGACCCGCCTCGACCAGGCCGCGCATGGCCCGGCTGACGGTGGGCCGGGTGCAGCCGAACTCCCGCGCCAGGTCGACCTCGTCGGGGATGCGCTCGCCCGGCGGCCACGCGCCCGAGGTGATCCGTTCCAGCAGGATCGCGCGAATGTCCTTGTAGCTGCGCATGCCGGCGCTCCGCCGAAACCTAGAGTGCTGCCGCCAGGTCGCGCATCACCGCGCGATAGCGGGCCTCGATTTCGGGCCTTGCCCGGTGCCTGCCGTTCTCGACGCACAGCCGGCCTGCGGACCAGACCTCGCGCACCAGACGGTCGTCGGCGGCGAAGATCCAGGCATCGAGCCGGTGCGCCGGGGCGATCCCCGCAAAGGCGAGCGCGCCGGCATCCAGGCTCAGCATGTCGGCCCAGTTGCCCGCCGCCAGCGCGCCGCTGTCGCGTCCCAGCGCGCGCGCCCCGCCGGCCAGGATCCGCCGGTACAGGCTTTCGCCGACCGAGGGGCTGTCGGCCGACAGCACGGCGCGCTGGCGCCGGGCGAGGCGTTGGCCGTATTCCAGCAGCCGCAGTTCCTCGGCGAGCGCGACCCGCACATTGCTGTCCGAGCCGATGCCGAACCGGCCGCCAGCCTCGAGAAAGGCGGGCGCGTCGAAGACGCCGTCGCCGAGATTGGCCTCGGTGATCGGGCAGAGCCCGGCGACCGCGCCGCTGGCGGCGAACGCGCGGCACTCCTGCATGTCCATGTGGGTCGCGTGGACCAGGCACCAGCGCGCGTCGACGGCCGCATGATCCAGCAGCCAGGCGACCGGCCGGGCGCCAAGCCAGGCCTCGATCTCCGCGACCTCGCGGACCTGTTCGGCAATATGGATGTGCACCGGCGCATCGGGCCGCAGCGCCGACAGCGGCGCCAGGTGTTCCGGCCGAACCGCCCGCAGCGAGTGCGGGGCGACGCCCAGGACGCAATCGGCCGGCAGCCCGCCCATGCCGGCGGCGGCGTCGGACAGCAGGCGCTCGAAACCCGCGAGATCGTTGGCGAAGCGCTTCTGGTGCGCCGCGATCGGCGCGCCGCCGGCGCCGCCGCAGGCATAGAAGACGGGCAGGTGGGTCAGGCCGATGCCACTCGCCGCGGCCGCCGCGAAGATCCGCCGCGAGGTCTCGGCGGGCGCGGCGTAGGGCGCGCCGCCGCGGTCGTGATGCAGATAGTGGAACTCGCCCACCGCCGCGTAGCCCGCTTCCAGCATCTCCACCTGGACCAGCGCGGCGATCGCCTCGACCTGTTCGGGTTCGAGCGCGCCGGTGAAGCGGTACATCGTCTGCCGCCAGCTCCAGAAATCGTCGTTCTCCCGCGACCGGGTTTCCGTGAGCCCGGCCATCGCCCGCTGGAAGGCGTGGCTGTGCAGGTTGCCCGGCGCGGGCAGCAGCAGGCGATCGGCAAGCCGCCGGTCGTCCGGTGCCGGCGCCTGCTCCGCGCTCACGCTTTCGATCCGGCCGTTGGCGCCGATCGCCAGGCGCACGTCCGCGCGCCAGCCCTCCGGCAGCAGGGCCCAGGGGACGTGGAGGCTTGTGGGTCTGGCCGGATTAATTGACATGATCTTATTATGCATTTACATAATTTTCGATCAAGAGCACCGGAATGAGGCGCATGACGGATCCGGACTTCCTCCTCGTTCAGGCCCGACTGGCGACGATGCGTCCGGGCGGCGCGCCCTACGGGTTGATCGAAGACGGCGCGCTGGCGGTACGCGGCGGCCGCATTGCCTGGCTGGGAAACGCGAACGCCGTGCCCGAGGCCCATGCCGGTCTTGAGCGGCGGGAGCTCGGCGGCCGGCTGGTGACGCCGGCGCTGGTCGACTGCCACACCCATATCGTCCATGGCGGCGACCGGGCGCGCGAGTTCGAGCTGCGCCTGAACGGCGCGGACTACGAGGAGATCGCCCGGGCCGGCGGCGGCATCCTGTCTACCGTCCGGGCAACCCGTGCCGCGGACGAGGAGACGCTCGTCGCCTCCGCGCTGCCGCGGGTGCGTCACCTGATGGCCGAGGGTCTCGGCACGCTGGAGATCAAGTCGGGCTACGGGCTCGACCTGGAGACCGAGCGGCGGATGCTGCGCGCGGCCCGACGCCTCGCGGCCGAGACCGGGCTGCGGGTGCGGACCAGCTATCTGGGAGCGCACGCGCTGCCGCCGGAATTCGCCGGCCGGGCGGATGCCTATATCGATTTCGTCTGCACCGACGTCCTGCCGGCGCTGGCCGCGGAGGGCCTGGTCGACGCGGTGGACGCCTTCTGCGAGGGCATCGCCTTCTCGCCCGAGCAGGTCGGGCGGGTTTTCGAGGGCGCCCGTGCCCTCGGCCTGCCGGTGAAGCTGCACGCCGAACAGCTTTCCAATCTCGGCGGCGCGGCGCTCGCCGCCCGCTTCGGCGCCCTGTCCGCGGACCATCTCGAGCATCTCGACGCCGCCGGCATCGCCGCGCTGGCGCGCTCGGGCAGTGTCGCGGTGCTGCTGCCCGGCGCCTTCTACGCGCTGCGGGAGACAAGGCTGCCGCCGGTCGACGGCCTGCGTGCCGCCGGCGTGCCGATCGCGCTTGCCACCGACAGCAATCCCGGATCCTCGCCGCTCACTTCGCTGCTGCTGGCGATGAACATGGGCTGCACCCTGTTTCGCCTGACGCCCGAGGAGGCGCTGGCCGGGGTGACCCGGGATGGCGCGCGGGCGCTCGGCCTGGCGGACGAGATCGGCACGCTGGAAGCCGGCAAGCGGGCCGAGCTCGCGATCTGGGATGTGGAAACCCCGGCGGCGCTCGCCTACCGGATCGGCTTCAACCCGCTGGTCGAGCGCCTGCTGCCGGCTGCGGAGCGCGCGGCATGCTGACCCTGAAGCCGGGCCGCGCCCAGCTCGCGGAACTCGAGGCCTTCTATCGCGGCGGCGGTCCGGCGCGGCTGGATCCCGGCTGTCGCGACGCGGTCGAACGGGCCGCGGCGATCGTCGCGGCCGCCGCGGGCGGGCCGGCGCCGGTCTACGGCGTCAATACCGGCTTCGGTAAGCTCGCCAGCGTCCGGATCGATGCCGCCGACACCGCCACCCTGCAGCGCAACCTGATCCTCTCGCACGCCGCCGGCATCGGCGAACCGCTGCCCGGGCCGGTGGTCCGCCTGGTGATGGCGCTGAAGCTGAACTCCTTCGGCCATGCCGCCTCGGGCGTGCGCTGGCAGATGATCGAGATGCTCGAGGCCATGCTCGCGCGCGACGTGATCCCGGTGGTGCCGGGCCAGGGCTCGGTCGGGGCGTCCGGTGACCTGGCGCCGCTGGCGCATGTCGCCGCGGTGATGATCGGCGCGGGCGAGGCGGCCGTGAACGGCGAGCGGCTGCCGGGCGCGGCGGCGCTGCGGCGGGCGGGGCTCGATCCGCTCGATTTCGCCCCCAAGGAAGGCCTGGCCTTCATCAACGGCACCCAGGTCTCCACTGCGCTGGCGCTGGCCGGCCTGTTCGAGGCCCATCGCCTGCTCTCGGTCGCCCTCGTCACCGGCGCGCTGTCGACCGATGCCGCGATGGGCTCGGCCGCGCCGTTCCGCCCGGAGATCCACGCCCTGCGCGGCCAGCCCGGACAGATCGCCTGCGGCGCCGCGTTGCGGGCGCTGATGGCGGGTTCCGAGATCCGCGAATCCCATCGCGACGGGGACGAACGGGTGCAGGATCCCTATT
>JBGTSP010000015.1:0-32260 GCA_041940205.1 Alphaproteobacteria bacterium | reverse complement strand
CGCAGCCCGAGGGGCCGAGCAGGCAGACCACCTCGCCCGCGCCGACATCCAGGTCGACGGCATCGACGGCGGTCAGGCTGCCGAAGCGCTTGGTCAGGCCTTCGAGGTGGATCGTGGACATCGCCTCTCCGCTCCCGCTAGCGCTTGATCGTGCCGAAGGTGACGCCGCGCAGAAGCTGGTTCTGCAGCACGAAGGTCACGACGATCACCGGCACCAGGAACAGGGTCTCGATCGCCGCCAGCAGGCCCCAGCGCACGCCGATGTCGCCGCCGATGGTCTGGGCCATGGCGACGGGAACGGTGCGCGTCTCCACGCCGGTCAGCAGCAGCGCGAACAGGAACTCGTTCCAGGTCAGGATCAGGCCGAACACCGCGGTCGCGGCCAGGCCGGCCTTCACCTGCGGCAGGCAGATGTTGAAGAAGACGCGGGTCTCGGAGGATCCGTCCAGGCGCGCGGCGTCCTCCACGTCGGGCGAGAGCTCGTCGAAGAAGCTCTTCATCATCCAGACCGCGAAGGGCAGGTTGAAGGCGGTGTAGAGCAGGATGATGCCGATATAGGTGCCCGACATGCCGGTCACCCGGAACATCAGGAAGATCGGAATGATCACCACGATCGGCGGCAGCATCCGGGTGGTCAGGATGATGAACAGGTAGGTGTCGTTGCCCTTCAGCGGGTAGCGCGAGAAGCCATAGGCGGCCAGCGTGCCGATGATCAGGGCCAGCACGACGGAGGAGCCGGCGATGAAGACCGAGTTGAAGAAGAACAGGTCGAAGCCGGTGTCGACCGCGGCGGCGCCCTTCATGTAGGCGCGCGAGAACACCGCCACGAAATTCTCCAGCGTCGGGGTGAAGAAGAACTTGGGCGGGATCGCCAGCGCGTCGGTGTGGGTCTTGAAGGCCGTGAGGATGATCCACAGCACGGGAAAGAAGTAGATCAGCGAGACCACGGTCACCACCGCGGTCCAGCCCCAGCCGGCCCTGCCGATCTGTCGCTGCGCCATGCTCAGGCCTCCTCGTTCCGTTGCCGCACGAAGTAGAGATAGAGGTTGGTCAGCACGATCACGACGAACAGCAGGATGTAGGCCAGCGCCGAGGACTGGCTCGTCTTGAAGTACTGGAAGGCCATCCGGTAGACGAAGACGGCGATGGTCTCGGTCGCCGTGCCCGGCCCGCCCTCGGTGATCAGGAAGACGATGTCGAACAGCTTGAAGGCCTCGATGGTGCGGAACAGCAGCGCCAGCAGCAGCAGGCCGCGAATGTAGGGGAAGGTGATGGTCGAGAAACGCCGCCACCAGGAGGCCCGGTCCACCTCGGCGGCCTCGTAGAGATATTTCGGCACGCTCACCAGGCCCGCCAGCACCAGCAGCATGACGAAGGGCGACCACATCCAGGCATCCGCGAAGACGATCGCCGCCAGCGCCCCGGTGGCGGTCTCCATCAGGATGAAGGTCTCGCCGGTCAGCGCCTTCACGGCCTGCCCCAGCAGGCCGAAGGTCGGCTCGTAGTAGTAGCGGAAGAAGGCGCCGACCGCGACGTAGCTCAGCATCATCGGCGTCAGCACCAGCATCAGCAGGATGCGGCGGCCGGGAAACTCCTTCTCGAACAGCAGCGCCAGCAGGAAGCCGACGAGCAGCTGCGCGGCGACGGTGGCCACCACCACCAGCGCGGTCGTCTGCAGCCGGTCCCAGGTGGCCGGATCGGTCAGCACCTTCTCGTAATAGTACAGGCCGGAGAAGCGCGGCGGGGCGAGCCGGTTCGCCCGGTAGTGGAAGAAGCTGAGCCCGAACGACCACATCAGCGGGAAGATGTTCATCAGGAACAGCAGGGCCAGCGCGGGCGCGACCAGCAGCGGGCCGTTGTGCCGGCCCCAGGCGCCGACCACCAGGGCGAGGCAGACGACGCCCGCCGCGGCCAGCGAGACCCAGAAGGCCACGTCGAGCGGCAGGACGAACACCGAGCCCGGAATGATCAGCGCCGCCGCCAGCAGGGCGAGCCGCCAGTTGTTCCAGGCGGGCGTCCACCAGGGCGCCGCGGGGGCCGGAGAAGATGGGGTCATCCGTGGGTCTTCCGCGTCAGGACATGAAACCGGTCTCGGGAGCGCCGGAGCCCGGGCGGACCGCAAGCAGGCGGCCCGCCCGGAACACCGGAACGGACAGGCGGGCTACTCGATACGCCCCGCCTCCGTCAGCAGGTCCTGCTGGAACTTCGCGATCGCGCCCAGCGCCTCGGCGGCGCTCTTCTGACCGGTGATCGCCTTGTCGAATTCCTCCTGCTGCTGCACCAGCAGCTCGAAGAATTCGGGGATGTGCCAGACGTCCTTCTGCCAGTCGAGGCTGGGACCGAAGGCATGGTTCCAGGGCCGGAAGCTGGCATAGTCGGGGTTGCCGTAGACCGAACGCCGGCCGGACTGGCCGCCGGCCTGGGCGAAGCGCGTCTGGGTGTCCTTGGACAGCCACCACTTCACGAAGTCGACGGCTTCCTTCGTCACCTCCTCGTCGTTCCAGGTGGTCAGCACGAAGGGTTGTCCGCCGACATTCGACCAGCGGATGATCTTGCCGTCCGCGCCCTTGAGGCCGGGCATGCGGGCGAAATCGACCCTGTCGTGCACCTTCGAGGTCTGCGGGCTGATCGCGCTTTCGCCGAAGCCGATCCACTGGATGATCCAGGCGACCTTGCCCTCGCGGAACAGCTCGTCGACCTTGAAGATGTCCATCGAGCCGGTCTTCACCACCGGAGGCATGTGCTTGGTCATCGAGAGATAGTGCTCGAGCCCCTTGATCGAGCCCGCGCTGTCGACCACGCCGACGGCCTGCGCCTTCGGTTCCTTGGTCTCGTCCCAGATGTCCCCGCCATGCTGCCAGATGAAGCCGTTGATCTGCATCGAGGAGAAGTCGTAGCCCTTACCGGCCTGATAGGCGATGCCGTAGAAATCGTCGGCCACCGCCTGGCCGGCAAGCGTGTCGCCCGCCTTGCGGCGGAAGAACTCGCCGAACTTGTCGACCATGCTCCAGTCGACCTCGTTCATCTCCTGCGCCGTGCAGGGCAGCTTGGCGCCGTACTTCGCCTTGAACGCCGCCTGCTCGCCGTCATCGCAGAACAGGTCCTTGCGGTAGTAGACCACCAGCACGTCGGGCATCTGCGGGAAGCCGTAGTAATTGTCCGAACGGTGCGGATAGGTCGAGTAGGCCGCCGTCAGGTTGGGATGGATGTCGTCGAACGCGGCCTTCAGTTCCGGATCCGCGTCCAGGAACTTGTTGATCTTCAGGAAGTAGCCGCCCTCGATGAAGGCGCCCAGCCACTGGCTGTCGGAAACCGCCATCTGGTACTTCTTCTCACCCGACGTCAGCGACGCGGCCAGGCGCTCGTAGAAGTTCGGCCAGGGAATGAAGTCGGGTTCCAGGGTGACGTTGTTGCCGCTGGGCGCCTTGTAATGCTTGTCGGCGAGATCCTTCATGATCCGCGTCGGCGGCCAGTCGGGCACCGCCATGCGCAGCACGATGTCCTTGGCCTGGACGGCCGGCGTCCAGGCTGCGGCCATGGTCATACTCAGCACGCCGGCGGCTGCCAGCCGCCCCAGTCGCTTTGTCGTCGCTGTCATGTTTCCTCTCCCTTCCAGGTTTGCCGGGCGGTCGGGAGACCCGCCGCCCTTTTCTTTCGCGCCCTACCGGATGGCGATGCCGGTTTCGCGCGCGAACAGATGGGTGTGTTCCAGCCGCAGTTCGACCTCCAGGCGGTCGCCGGGCCGGTAGGCAAGCGCCTGCTCCTCGGGCAGCACCATCCGGAACGGCCGTTCGCGCACCACCAGGTCGAGCACGGTGATGTCGCCCAGCGGTTCGGTCAGGTGCACCTCGGCGCCGAAGACCGGCCCGCCCGGCTCGCCGTCCCGGGGCCGCACGTCCTGCGGCCGGAAGCCGAACAGCAGTTCGGTGTCCGCGGCGAAGCCGGCCAGGGCGGCCGACCAGGGGCCGTCGTCCAGGTCGAGAAAATCGAGCGCAATGCCGCCGGCGTCGCCACGCCGGGCCGGCATCAGGTTGATCGCCGGCGCGCCCACCAGTTCCGCCACCGTGCGGCTCAGCGGCCGGTCGTAGAGCGTGTCCGGACTGCCGGTCTGCAGGATGCGGCCCTCGTCGAGCACGGCGATGGTGTCGGCCATGCTGAGCGCCTCGAGCTGGTCCGGCGTGGCATAGAGCATGGTCATGCCGAGATCGCGGTGCAGGCGCTTGAACTCGGCGCGCGTGTCGTGCCGCAGCTTGGCGTCGAGATTGGTGAGCGGCTCGTCCAGCAGCAGCAGGCGCGGACGCCGGACCAGCGCGCGCCCGATGGCGACCCGCTGCTGCTCGCCGCCGCTCAGCGTCGCCGGCAGCCGTTCCAGGGTATGGCCGACGCGCAGCATCTCGGCGACCTCCTCGACCCGGCGGTCGACCTCGGCGCCGCGCCGGCCGGCCTCGCGCAGACCGTAGGCGAGATTGCGCCGCACGCTCAGATGCGGATAGAGCGCGAAGGTCTGGAAGATCATCGCCATCGGCCGGCCCTGGACCGGCGCCGCCGTCAGGTCGGCCCCCTCGAACCGGATTCGACCGCGGTCCATCCGTTCCAGCCCGGCGATCGCGCGCAGCGTCGTGGTCTTGCCGGCGGCGCTGGGCCCCAGCAGGGCGAAGAAGGCGCCCTCCTCGACCGCGAACGAGACGCCGGCGAGCGCGGAGACCGTGCCGAACGCCTTGTGCAGGTCCTCGACGTCAAGCTGCGCCATGATCCCCCCCGCTGCGCTGCCGGCCGGGACGCACGACGGGCCGGAAACCCGGCCCCGCGGCCGGACGGCGTCCGGCACCGGCTCTCGAAAACCTCTCCCCCGGCGCGCGCCGGGATGCTAGCAACGAGGCCGAGCCATGACGTACCCTGAAAGCATCATCGAACTGATCGCGCCGGGTCAATCGCTGGGAATCGTCCCCGGCGCGGGCGGCGGCCTCAGCCACTGGCGGGCGCTGCGCGACGGCGGCAGCCGCGACCTGCTGCGCCCCGCCGACCCCGCCGCGCTGGCCGCCGGCGACGCCCGCGGCCTGTCGAGTTTTCCGCTCGTGCCCTATTCCAACCGCATCCGCGAGGGCCGCTTCCCCTTCGCCGGCCGGACCATCCGCCTGCCGCTCAATTTCGGCGATCATCCCCACAGCATCCACGGCCTGGGCTGGCAGCGGCCCTGGACGGTGATCGCGCGATCCGCGAACACGGTGCGGCTGCGCCACGAGCATGAGGGCGTCGCCGACGACGAGGCCGGCTGGCCGTTCGCCTACCGCGCCGAACAGCGCATCGCGCTCGATGCCGAAGGTGTCACGCTGCTGCTCGAAACGCGCAACCTGTCGGGTCGCCCGATGCCGGTCGGCCTCGGCCAGCATCCCTATTTCGCGCATCCCGAAGGCGCGGTGCTGACGGCGCGGGTCGACAGGGTGTGGCAGGCCGACCGGGAGGTCATGCCGACCCATGCCACGACCCTGCCCGCGCACTGGCCCCTGAATGCCGGTGCGCGGATCCGCGATCTCGACTGCGACAACCTGTTCACGGGCTGGCGCGGCCCGGCGCGGATCGAATGGCCGGATGCGGACATCGCGGTGAGCCTGCACGCCACGCCGCCGTGCGGGCGCCTGGTGGTGTTCACGCCGCCGAACGAGGACTTCTTCTGCGTCGAGCCGGTCACGCAGCTCACCGACGCGTTCAATCTCGCGGCCCACGGCCGGCGCGATACCGGCATGCGCATCCTGGCGCCGGGCGAATGCGCCCGGCTGGAAGTCCGGCTGCAGCTCGAGGCGGGCTGAGGAGCGGACGCTCATTACACCGTCTCCCCCGGCGCCGCGGCGAACAGCGGCGAGGGCAGCCCCCGGACACCGGGCGAGCAGGCGAACAGGCCGCCGGCCAGCGGCTCCTCGCGCAGCGCGGCCTCGTCCAGGCCCTTGCGCGCCGTGGTGATGAACAGCCGGTCGTGGTTCTCGCCGCCGAAGGCGCAGCTCGTCACCTGGCTGACCGGCAGGTCGATCCGGCCGATCTCCCGCCCTTCGGGGTCGAAACGGGTAAGCCGCGAGCCGCCGAAATGGGCGACCCAGAGCGCATCCTCCGCGTCGACCGTCATGCCGTCGGGCCAGCCGGCCCCCTCGGGCAATTCGATATGCAGCCGGCGCGCGCCAAGCGTGCCGTCGGCCGCCAGGTCGAACGCGTAGATCCGCCGGGCCAGCGTGTCGGCATGGTAGAGCCGCCGGCCGTCGGCGCTGAAGGCCGGACCGTTGGTGATGACATAGTCCCGGTCCATGACGCGACAGGCGCCGTCCGGGGTCAGGCAGTAGAGCAGGCCCGTGGGCGCGGTCTCGTCGTCGTCCATGCTGCCGGCCCAGAACCGGCCGGCGGGATCGATCTTGCCGTCGTTGAAGCGGTTTCCCGCCGCCTCGGTTTCCGGCCGGGCGATCCAGGCGATCGCGATCTCGCTGCCGGCGATGCTCACCCGCGCGAACCCCTCGCGCAGCGTCGCCACGAATCCGCCGTCCGCGGCCGGATGCAGGGCGGTGACCTGTTCGGGCACGTCCCAGGTCGAGCGGGTCTCGTTGCCCGGCTCGAAGCGGTGCAACCGGTGCGCCTTGATGTCGACCCAGTAGAGCGCCCGCTCGCGCTCGACCCAGACCGGCCCCTCGCCCAGCAGGGCGCCGGCCGGCCAGACGCAGGCGAGGCCGGTGTCCGCCGGCGGACGGGCGGCCTCGCGGGCGGGCGCGCTCATACCCAGCCCCCGTCGGCGATATAGTTCTGGTTGGTGCACAGGCCGCTGTCGTCGGCGGCGAAGAACAGCACCACCCGGGCGACGTCGTCGGGATAGAACTTGCGCTTCAGGCACTGGTGGGCCAGCAGGTCGCGCTCGCCTTCCGGCGTCAGCCATTTCTCGACCTGCCGCTCGGTCATGATCCAGCCCGGCAGCACCGAGTTGACCCGGATATTGTCGGGACCGAGATCGCGGGCGAGCGAGCGCGTCAGGCCGGCGACCGCCGCCTTGGCCGCCGAGTAGACCGGCATGCCGCCCTGGCCGACCAGCCAGGTCACCGAGCCGAGATTGACGATGCTGCCGCCGCCTGCCGCCGCCATCGGCGGGTGCACCGCCTGGGCGGCGAAAAGCTGGTGGCGCAGGTTCACCGCGATGCGTTCGTCGAAATAGTCCGGCGTCACGCTGGCAAGCGAGTGACGGTCGTCGTTGGCGGCATTGCTGATCAGGCTGCGGATCGGTCCGTCGGCTTCGATCACCGCGCCGATCGCCGCGCGCAGGGCGGGAATGTCGCGCAGGTCGCAACGGGTGTAGCGCGGCGCCGGATCGCCGGCATCCTCGACCGCGCGGCACACCTGAGCGGCCGCCTCGTCGTTCACGTCGAGAAAGCTGACCCGCGCGCCCTGGGCGCAGAACTGCCGGACGATGGCCGCGCCGATGCCCTCCGCCCCGCCGGTGACGAGGACCACGCGGTCGCGCAGGCTGGGATAGACCGCCGTTTCCACCGTCCGTCCCTCAGAACGCCGTCCAGGCGCCGTCATCGGCGCTGGAGCGCAGGACCCGGTCGATGAAGCGCATGCCGTCCACGCCGTCGCGCACCGTCGGCACCAGCAGCGCCGCGGGGTCCGGCTCGCGCCCCTCGAGCCGGGCGGTGATCTGCTCGGCGCAATCGAGATAGAGCTGGGCGAAGCCTTCCAGGTAGCCCTCGGGATGTCCCGGCGGGATGCGGGTCGCGTGCGCCGCCGCCGCGCCCAGGCCGGGACCGGCCCGGGTCAGCAGGCGCGGCGCCTCCCCGTGCGGGGCGAACCGCAGGCTGTTGGGCTCCTCCTGCCGCCAGGAAAGCCCGCCGCGCTCGCCGTAGACCCGGAGCGCCAGGCCGTTCTCGTGCCCCACCGCGACCTGGCTCGACCACAGCATGCCGCGCGCGCCGCCGGCGAAACGCAGCATCACCTGGGCGTGGTCGTCGAGCGCCCGGCCCTCGAGGAAGGTGGTCAGTTCCGCCGACAGGCTCTCGACCTCGAGCCCGGTGACGAAGCGGACGAGGTTGAAGGCATGCGTGCCGATGTCGCCGAGGCAGCCGACCGGGCCGCTGCGCTTGGGATCGGTGCGCCATTCGGCCTGCTTGTTGCCGCCGCTCTCCTCGCGCGTGGCAAGCCAGTCCTGGGGATACTCCACCTGCACCACCCGGATCGGGCCGAGCCGGCCGTCCGCCACCAGGGACCGGGCTTCGCGGACCAGCGGGTAGCCGGTGTAGTTGTGGGTGAGGCCGAAGAACAGGCCCGAGCGGTCGACCTCGTCGGCGAGACGCTGCGCGTCGTCCAGCGAGGTCGCCAGCGGCTTGTCGCAGATCACGTGGATACCGGCATTGAGGAAGCTGCGGGCCACCGGCACATGCATGTGGTTCGGGGTGACGATGGCGACGACGTCGATGCCGTCCTCGCGCTCGCCCTCGCGCGCCGCCATGCGCACGAAATCGTCGTAGATGCGCTCTTCCGCCAGGCCGAGATCGCGGCCGGAAGCGCGGGATTTCTCGGCGGTCGCGGACAACGCGCCCGCGACCAGGTCGTAGCGGCCGTCGAGCCGCGCGGCCATGCGGTGCACCGCGCCGATGAAGGCGTCACGGCCGCCGCCGATCATGCCCAGCCTGAGCGGTCGCGGAGCGCCCGGGTTCGTCGCCATGTCCGGCCTCCCCTAGGCCAGACCGAGCATGCGCCGGTTCGCGGCCTCGTCGCTGCCGCCGTCGGCGAAGTCGTCGAAGGCCTTTTCGGTCACGCGGATGATGTGCCCGGCGATGAACGGGGCGCCCTCGGCCGCGCCGTCCTCGGGATGCTTCAGGCAGCATTCCCACTCCAGCACCGCCCAGCCGGCATAGTCGTGCGCCGCGAGGCGCGAGAAGATGCCCGAGAAATCGACCTGGCCGTCGCCGAGCGAGCGAAAGCGGCCGGCGCGGTCGACCCAGGACTGGTAGCCCGAATAGACCCCCTGGCGACCACTCGGATTGAACTCCGCATCCTTGACGTGAAACATCCGGATGCGCTCGTGGTAGATGTCGATGAAAGCCAGGTAGTCGAGCTGCTGCAGCACGAAATGGCTGGGATCGTAGAGGATGTTGCAGCGCGGATGGCCGCCCACGCGCTCCAGGAACATCTCGAACGTGGCCCCGTCGTGCAGGTCCTCGCCGGGATGGATCTCGTAGCAGACGTCGACGCCCGCATCCTCGAAGCGATCGAGGATCGGCCGCCAGCGCGCGGCGAGTTCGTCGAATGCCGTTTCGATCAGGCCGGCCGGGCGCTGCGGCCAGGGATAGACATAGGGCCAGGCGAGCGCGCCCGAGAAGGTGGCGTGCGCCGACAGGCCGAGATTGGCCGAAGCCGCGGCGGCCAGCATCACCTGCTCCACCGCCCAGGCCTGGCGGGCCGCCGGGTTGCCGCGCACCTCGGGCGGGGCGAAGCCGTCGAAGGCCTCGTCATAGGCGGGATGCACCGCGACGAGCTGGCCCTGCAGATGGGTCGACAGTTCTGTGACCACGAGGCCGTGGCGCGCCAGCGTTTCCTGCACGTCCTCGCAGTAGGCGGCGCTTTCCGCCGCCTGCCGCAGGTCGAACAGGCGGGTATCCCAGGTCGGGATCTGCAGCCCCTTGTAGCCCAGGCCCGCGGCCCAGCCGGCGATGGCGTCGAGCGAGTTGAACGGCGCCTCGTCACCGGCGAACTGGGCCAGAAAGATCGCCGGCCCCTGCATCGTCTTCATCGCATCCCTCCCCGCTCTGGCGATGCCGGCGCCGGTTCGGCCGGCGGCACGCCCTATTTGTTTTGTTATCGAATTAAATAAAATAGAGCACGAGGCCCTAACCCCTGTCAAACGAAAGATGACGATTATGTCGCACCTACCCAGGCCTGCGACACGATCGTCTCCCGAATCGCGGGAAAACGCACGATTCCAAGGTGACCGGATCAGGGGCCGCCGCCACGCCTCGCCTTGCCCGCACGCGACAGTTTTGTTATTTGGCTGAATTATTAAGCCGGCGAGAGCCGGCGCGATCGGAACAGAACCGGCCATGGTGCAGCCCGCGCTTTCCAGTCGCTACCGGGTGCTCGACGTCATCCGTCGCCGCGGCGCGATCAGCCGGGTGCAGATCGCCCGCGAGACCGGGCTGTCGCGCTCGGCGGTCACCGGCGTCACCCAGGCGCTGCTGGAGGAAGGCTGGATCCACGAGCAGGCCGAGCCCGAGCCGGGCGCGCAGAGCCGGGGCCGGCCGCGCATCAATCTCGAGCTCAACCCGCGCACCGGCGTGGTGCTGGGCGTGAAGCTCTCGCTGCACCGGATGAGCTGCGCCATCACCGACTTTCGCGGCGAGCCGCTGCACGAGATGGCCTTTCCCTTCTCCGCCGCGCAGCGTCCCGACGTCGCCGCCGACCTGGTGGAGATGGGCGTGCGGCGCTGCCTCGCGGACGCCCGGATCGAGACCGACAAGGTGATCGGCCTGGGCGTCGGCATCCCCGGCTACATCTCCCACGAGACCGGGGTGAGCCACTGGAGCCCGATCTTCGATCGCAACGATGTCGCCTTCGGCGGCCTGCTGGCGGAGCGTTTCGACTTTCCCTGCGTGATCGAGAACGACGCGAACATGGTGACGCTGGCCGAGCACTGGTTCGGCATGGGCCGCGAGCTGAACAGCTTCGCCGTGGTCACGATCGAGCACGGCATCGGCATGGGGCTGATCGCGCACGATCGCCTGTACCGGGGCAGCCACGGCATCGGCCCGGAGTTCGGCCATTCCAAGGTGGAGCACGGCGGCCGGCTGTGCCGCTGCGGCCAGCGGGGCTGCGTCGAGGCCTATGCCAGCGACTACGCGATCCTGCGCGAGGTGATGGCGAACTTTTCGCTGGAGGCCTACAACCGTTCGCCGCAGGTCTACCACGACGAGATCGAGCGGATCACGCGGCAGGCGCAGGCCGGCGACGACGCGCTCGCGGCGGTGTTCGCGGCCGCCGGTCGGCAACTCGGCCGGGCCATCGGCAACCTGATCGCCACCCTCAACCCGCCCTCGATCATCGTCACCGGCGAGGGCGTGCGGGCCGGCGAACTGCTGCTGGGACCGATGCAGGACGAGGCCCGCGCGCTGCAGCTCTCGGGCAACCGCTTCGACACCGAGTTCCTGGTGCACCACTGGGGCGACGACGTCTGGGCGCGCGGCGCCGCCGCCCTGGTGCTCCAGCGGCGCTATTCGGACGAGAGCTTTCCCGAGCCCCTGCCCGCCGCGACCCGCATTGCCCCCTAGCGGCCGCCGGTGCGGCGGCCTCGCTCAGCCGCCGGCGCCGGGCGGCGGATCGCAGGGCACCGTGCCCATGTCCGCGGGCACAGAGAGTTCGAGGATTTCCAGGTCGTCCGAGGTGGCGGTCTCGTTGTGCTTCAGGCCACCGGGAATGAACAGCGATTCGCCGCTGGCGATGCGCAGCGCCTCGCCGGTCTCGAACTCGAGATCGACCCAGCCCTTGAGGACATAGACGAACTGCCCCTCGCAGGCATGGTAGTGCCAGCCCGTGGGCTCGGTCATGCCGCGGATCGCCGTCATGGTCTGGGCCCGCAGCACGCCGTTGCTGGCGGCCTGCACGCCGAGATCGCGATAGGTGAAGAAGTCCCTGCGCCCCGGCACCTGCGGGGCATTCTCCGCCGTCGCATGCGCCAGGCGCATCGCCTCCGCGCCCTCGTCGATCCGTGCCGCGTCGCTCATGGTGATATCCTCCCCGTTTCAGGGCCGGCGCGCTGGCGGCCGGCCGAGTTCCCGCACACCAAGTCTATGCTGTTTCACCGTCAACCCGCCACAACGGCGCCTCGCCGCGGGCGACGCGCTGGACGTTGTCGAAGGCGTTGCGCACGCGGGCCGTGTTGCTCTCGAAGGTCGGGCCCGCGAGGTGCGCGGTGAGCACGACATTGTCGAGCGCGAACAGCGGGTTGTCGGCCGCCGGCGGTTCCTGTTCGAAGACGTCGAGGCCGGCGCCGGCGATCGAGCCGTCGCCGAGTGCGCTGATCAGCGCGGCCTCGTCCACAACCGGGCCGCGGGCGGTGTTGATCAAGATGGCGTCGGATTTCATGCGCGCCAGCTCGGCGGCGCCGATCAGCCCGCGCGTGCTCTCCTCCAGCGGGGTGTGCAGGGACACGACATCGGCCTCCGCCAGCAGTTCGGCGAGCAGGCGGAAGCGGACCTCCAGCAGGTCTTCTTCCGCCTCCGACAGTCGGGCGATGTCGTAATAGACCACGTTCATGCCGAAGGCCCGGGCGAGCCGCGCGGTCTTGCGGCCGATGGTGCCGAGGCCGACGATGCCCAGCGTGCGTCCGCGCAGCTCGTGGACCCGGCGCGGCGCGTTGCCCCGCCAGCGGCCTTCCGCGACGTCGCGGTGCTGACCGATCAGCTGGCGGGAGACCGCCAGCATCAGCAACAGGGCGTGTTCGGAGACGGCGACCGCATTGGCCCCGCCATTGTTGCAGACCGGCACGCCGGCGGCCCGGGCCGATTCCAGATCGGCCTGGTCGTAGCCGGCGCTCAGGAGCTGCACCAGCCGCAGGCGCGGCGCGGCGGCGAACAGGTCCGGTTTCACCAGGCCGTCGACGAAGCCGACGAGATATTCGGCCGGCGCCATGGCGTCGGCGAAACCGCCGCCACCGGCCTCGGCGACCGTGAATTCGAAGCCCTTCGGCGCCAGCGCCCGGGCCGCCCCGGCGGCGTCGGGGAAGCTGGTGACGAAGACGATCCGGGGGTTCTCCGCCATGATCCCGCGCCCCTGCCTGCCCTAGCCCGCCGCCACGGCGTCGCGGTTGGCCTTCAGGAAGGTGCGCACATGTTGCAGGGCGAGCCTCCGCCGGTCCTCGTCGTCGGCCCAGGGATAGAGGCTGACCTCGGCGTTGGGCGCCAGCGTCGCCGCCTCCATCGCCACCGCGTAGGGATGGGCGGGAATGTCGTCGGGCAGGATCATCACCGGGGTCTGGCACGCGCGCACGAAGTCGCGGGTCACGGTGAAGACGAAGTCGGCGGGACTGCGGTACATGCGATCGAGGAAGCGTTCCACGTCGGCCATGGCGACATCGTCCCGGGCTTCGGCAATGCGCGGTCCCCAGCCCTTCATGTTGTTGTTGAAGAACAGGTCGCGGTTTTCCGGCCGCGAGCCGCTGGGCTGCACCATGACGGCGGCCGGGATGCGCTCGCCGGCGCGGCGCAGCAGGTTCCAGGTGAACGGCCCGCCGATGCAGAAGCCCATGACCAGGAAGCGGTCGATGCCCAGATGGTCCATCAGCGCGAGCTGGTCGTCGGTATGCGCATCCCACGGCCGGTCGATCTCCAGCGGGCCGCGCGAGGCGCCGTCGGGCGCGTTGCGCAGATCCATGGCGATGACGCGGTAGTCGCCGGCCAGCTCGGCAAACGGCCGGATCGGCGCGCGCTCGTGCAGCACCGACAGGTTGGAGTTCAGCCCGCCGCCGGGGATCACCAGCAGCGGGATGCCGCTGCCGGAATCCTCGTAGTTCAGTGTCACCGGTCCGTTCTCGAATATCGGCATGCCGCGCCTCCCCCTGCTCTGGCGCGGCCGATCTTAGAGCGGCGGGGGCCGCGGTCCAGCCCCGCGACCGGCGTTTCGCTCCCCGCGCCATCGCTGCTAGCGTCGGTGAGCGCGCGGCAAGGGAGGGAAAACGCCATGAGCGACGATGCGGTCTTTGACCTCGCGATCACCGACGGCCTGCTGTCGACCACGCGGGCGGTGCGCAAGCGGCTCGATCTCGAGCGCCCGGTGCCCGAGGAGATCCTGACGGACTGCCTGCGGCTGGCCCAGCAGGCGCCCACCGGGGCGAACCGCCAGGGCTGGTCCTGGCTGATCGTGCGCGATGCCGGCCTGCGCAGCCGGCTCGCCGAACTCTATCGCCGGGCCGCCGGGCCCTATCTCGCCGCCTCGGGCGAGGAGGCCAGGGCCCGCGGGGCGGCGCAGGACGCGCGGGTGTTCGAATCCGCGACATATCTCGCGGACGTGCTGGAGCGGGTGCCGGTGCACGTGATCCCCTGCATCGACGTCGGCCATCTTCCCGAGGCCCCGCCGCGCGCGGCCTGGGCCGGCACCCTGGGCTCGATCTTTCCGGCGGTCTGGAGTTTCCAGCTGGCGCTGCGGGCCCGCGGGCTGGGCTCGGCGCTGACCACGCTGCACCTGCGCCACGAGGCCGAGGCGGCCGACCTGCTGGGCATCCCGGCCCACGTGATGCAGTGCGCCCTGCTGCCGGTCGCCTACACCAGGGGCACGGACTTCCGGCCCGCGAAACGGCCGCCGGTCGAGACCATCATCCACCGCGAGCGCTGGTAGGCGGGCCGCCGGCCGCGCCGGGGCCGGCGCGCGCGCTAGTTCAGCCGCGGGCCGCGCTGCTCGATGGCCCGGCGCAGGACATGGGCGATGGTGTCGCGCGTCGCCGGCTTGATCACCGTGCCGGCCCAGTCGACGCCGGAATTGCGGGTCTGGTCGCGGGCGCCGACATCGGCGGTCCACAGGCAGATCGGCGTGTTGCGGTGGTCTTCCTTCTGCTGGATCAGCCGCGCCGCGGCGACCCCGTCGAGTTCCGGCATGTGCAGGTCCATCAGCACGAGATCGAAACGCTGCTGGTCCATCCGGGCGATCGCCTCGTTGCCGTTGCGCGCCTTGCACACCGAACAGCCGAGATCGGTCAGCATCTCCTCGATCACGTCGAGATTGGCCTCGACATCGTCGACCGCCAGGATCGAGAGGTCGTGGTCGGCGATGTTCTGCTCCGTCGAGCGGCGGTTCAGCTTGCTGAGGCTGGCGCTGAGCGCAGTCAGGTCCTCGAATTCGAAGGTGGCGGTGAAGATGCTGCCCTTGCCCGGCGTGCTCGCCACCGTCACGTCGCCGCCCATGCGGCGGGTGAGCCGGCGGGAGATCGGCAGGCCGAGACCGCTGCCGCCGAAGCGCCGGGCGATCGAGCCGTCCGACTGCGCGAAGGGATCGAAGATCCGCTCCAGCTTCTCCTCCTCGATGCCGATGCCGTCGTCGGTCACCGACACGACGACCCGCAGCGCGCGGCCGGCGCCGCGCTCGGTATGCGCTTCCAGGCAGACGGTGCCGCCCTGCGAGAACTTGATGGCGTTGTCGACCAGATTGTAGATCACCTGGCGCATGCGGAAGGCGTCGCCGTTGACGATGATGTGGTCGACCATCGACTTCAGGCGGAAGCTGACGTTGTTTTCCCCCGCCTTCAGCTCGAAGGCCGAGGCGGTGTTGTCGATTTCCTCGGCCAGCACGAAGGGTTCGTAGGCGATCTCCAGCAGGTCGGCATCGATCCGGGCGAAGTCGAGCAGGTCGTTGATCAGGTGCAGCAGGATCCGGCCCGACGAGCCGATATTGCGGGCATAGGCCTCGATCTTGCCGGCATCCGCGCCCTTCAGCACGCCGTATTCCAGCATTTCCGCGAAACCGATCACCGCGTTCAGCGGCGTGCGCAATTCGTGGCTCATGTTGGCGAGGAACTCGGTCTTCGTGCGGTTGGCGGCCTCCGCCTCGTTCTTGGCCGCGGCCATCGCCTCTTCCGCCTCCACCTGCTTGGTGATGTCGGTGCGGATGGAAACATATTGCTGCGGCTTTCCCGCCTCGTTCAGGAAGGGAATGATCGAGGCCGCGACCCAGTAGTATCCGCCCTCCTTCTTGCGGTTCTTGATCTTGCCGTTCCAGTTGCCGCCGTTGGCGATGGTGCGCCAGAGGTCCTGGTAGAATTCCAGGGAATGCTCGCCCGACTTCAGGATGCGGTGGTTCTGGCCCAGCAGTTCCTCGCGGGTGAAGCCGCTGATCGTGCAGAACTTGTCGTTCACGTAGGTGATGTTGCCCTGCACGTCGGTGACCGAGACGATGGCATGCTCGTCGAGCGCCAGTTTCTGGTACTGCAGCTCCCTCGTGCGCTCGGCGACCTCGGCCTCCAGTTCGCGGCGGCTGTCGATCAGCGCCTGCTCCGCCCGCTTCAGCTCGGTGAGGTCGGTATGGGCGCCCAGCATGCGGACCGGCCTGCCGCTCTCGTCGCGGATCGCGAGGCCGCGGCAGCGCACCCAGACGGTCGAGCCGTCGCGGTGGCGGTAGCGCACGATCTGATCGTAGGGATGCGCGGGATCGGCGCAGTGCGCCTCGAAATTGGCGGTGGCCAGTTCGAGGTCGTCGGGATGGATCAGGTCCTGCCATTCGGAGGCCAGATGCCGCTTCTCGGCCGGATCGAACCCCAGCAGCCGCCAGAACGCGGGATTCATCCACTCGTGTTCGGGATGTTCCAGGTCCCAGTACCAGAGACCGTCAAGCGTAGCGTCCTGCAGAAAGGCAAAAATCGTGGCATCGGAAGATACCCGGTCCAGAAATTCCGATTCCAGATAATGTTGTTCTGTTGTCGTCCCGTTCGTATTTTCGTTTTTACTCACATCAATGCTCCCGCATGGGCAGGTGATCGATCCTATCGTCATTCAATCCGGCAAAGGTAGGCGAAAATGGTTAACGCAATGTCAATTTTTGGTAACCAATCTTAAGTAATTTAAATTGAAATGCCAGCAATTGTAAAACAACCGGAGCGATAGCAGGGCGATCGGAATTCGGGAGCCGCCGCAGGCGAGGCGGCGCCGGCGGTCGGCCTGTCGGGAAACGGTGCGCGATCGCCGGCCGAAGGCAGACGCCTCGCGGGCCTGCGCACCGGCGCTTCCGCCGGCCGGAACAGCCGGGTTCACGAACCGCGCCGGCACTCGACGATTGACGCCCGACGGACCCGGGACCTGGCCGGATCGGGACCTGACCGGAACGGGACCTGGCCGGATCGGGATTTGCCCGGAACGGGACTTTCAGGACGTGCCGCGAAAGCCGCCGTCAGGCGGCATGGCCCGCGAGCTGCGAAGCCAGCGCCTTGCCCTCGGGATCGGCCCGGGCCGCCTCGCGAGCCTGGGCCACGGCAACGGCGGTGACGTCGGCATCCATCTCGCCGGCCAGCGCCGGGTCGACCAGGGTGGCGAGAATGCCGTCATAGCGCGTCGCGCCACGCCGGTGGGTATCGCTGTAGCCCTTGATCAGGCCGGCGAGCCGCGCCACTTCCAGCGCCAGCGCGGGATCGAGGGCGGCGGCCCGGATCACGCGGGTGAGCCAGGCCTCGATGCGTTCCTGCTCCGCCTTGTAGCGCCAGCCGAAGCGACGCAGCGGGCGCAGCGCCGCCAGCAGGCGGAACAGCAGGAAACCCCAGATCGCAGTGCTGGGAATGGACAGCGCCAGGTGCGGCCGGCGGTGCGCCGGCCGGCGGTCGGCCCAGGCGACCAGCCGGCGGCCGAGCCAGTGCGGCAGCAGGGTCGCGGCCTCCTCGACGCCGGGTTTCAGATGCTCGACAAGGCGGACCGGCTCGTCCTCGCCGGCGCCGACCTCGGCGCGCACCTGCTCGAAGCGGCTCAGGCGCACCTTGGCCTGGGCCACCCGCAGCACGTCCTCGTAGCCCATCCACAGCGCCAGGTGACGGCCGGTCTCGCGCACCAGCTGGCCGTTGCCGCCGGCGGCCTGCTCGGCCCGGTGCACCGCCTGCAGGCGGTCGAGATAGAAGCCGGCATAGCCCTCGCCCTGCCAGTCGACAAGCCGGCGCACGCCCTCGTCCAGGATGTCCCGGGCCGCCGGCGGGAAGGTTTCCCGCACCCGGTGGTGCAGCACGTCGTAATGGGTGTAGCTGCGCGGCCGCGGCGCCGGCGCCGGCGATTCGGCCTGCTCGCCGCGGGCGGTGGCGAGCCCGGCGTCGAAGGCGGCGAGGCTGGCCTCGACCGCCCGGCCCGAGGTCTCCACCATCAGCCGCAGCCGCGACGTCGGCACCGGCAGCACCTCGGCGCCGGCGATCGCGCCCAGCAGCACGGCGTTGATCACGCTGCCGCTCTCGGCGGCGAGGCGGGCGAAATCCGTCATGATGCGCCGGTGGGCAAGCGCCTCGGCCGCCGCGCGCACCCGTTCTGTATCGAACCGGCCGTCCCCCATGGCGGTACGCTCGTCGATGGCGAAGACCCGGTGGGTGGACGCGATCAGCAAGGTGCGTTCCGGCGTGACGAAGCCGCGTTCCATCGCCCGGCCGGCCTCGATCAACTCGCTCGCGACCATGACGTCGACATCCCCGGGCGAGGGATAGAGCGACATCACCGGCTGCGCCCGCGAGCCCTCGGGCCGCTCCATCATCTCGATATAGTAGGTGGTGGCGCCGGTGCGCTGGGCCACGCCGGGGATCGAGGTGGACTGCACCACCAGTCCCTCGGCCTCGGCCGCCGCGACGATCCACTGCGCCAGCACGCCGCCGCCCTCGCCGCCCATCGCCGCGATCAGCAGCGTGGTCGGCCGAACCGCGCTCCCGTCGACCGCGGGGGCCTGCGCCATCAGGCCGGCTCCCGCACCGCCAGCACGCGCTGCAGGCGCCGGCGCGCGCGGTCCCAGAAGCGTTCCCAGGCATTGGCGTTGCGCACGATCTCGGCCCGGTAGAAGGAGGGGCACAGCACGGCGGCGTGGGCGACCTCGCCGCACAGGCCGCAGCCGACGCAGCTCTGGTTGACCGTGGCGACCGGGTCCTCGCGCAGGGGGTCGGGATTGTCCTTGATGGTCAGCGACGGGCAGCCCGACAGGCGGATGCAGGCATGGTCGCCGGTGCAGACCTCCTCGTCGATGCCGTAGCGCACCCGCACGTCGCGCTCGCCGGCGGCAAGTTTCCGGGCCACCTCGGGGCGCACCCGGCGCTGGCGGGCAAGCTGGCATTCGCCGTCGGCGATGATCACCTTGAGACCGTCGTCGCTGCCGGTCAGCGCGCCGCGCAGCGTCGTCACCATGTCCGCCACCCGGTAGGTCGTCACCTTGCGCAGCCAGCGCACGCCCAGGCCCTTCAGGGCGCGCTCGATCGACATGCCGGTGGCCGCGCCCAGCCGATCCTCCCGGCTGGAGGGCACCGCCTGGATGCCGGTGGCCGAGGTGTAGCCGTTCTGCATGATCATCAGCACGCCGTCGTCCTTGTTGAACAGCGCGCTGCCGACCCCGTTGGCGATGCCGTTGTGCCAGAAGCCGCCGTCCCCCATCACCGAGAGCACGCGCTTGCCGAAGTTCGGCGCCACGCCGGCGGCGCTGGCGAGGCCCATGCCGTAGCCCAGCACGGTATGGCCCAGGTTGAAGGGCGGCAGGGTGGAGAAGGTGTGGCAGCCGATGTCGCAGGCGATGTGGGTCGGCCCCAGTTCGCGCTCGAGGATCTTGATCGCGGAAAACACCGGGCGCTCGGGACAGCCGGTGCAGAAGGACGGCGGGCGGGCCGGGGTGGGCGCGCCCAGCAGTTCCGCGGCCCGCGCCTTGTGCCGGGCGATCGCCGCGGCCGGCGCGCGCGCCTGCTCGAGATCGATGCTGTTGGGCGCCAGGGCGTCGATGAAGCCGGTCAGACCGGCCAGGACGACCTCGCCGGTATATTCGCCCGCCATCGGCAGCACGTCCTTGCCGTGCACCGCGGTGTTCAGGTCGGCCCGGCGCAGGGCGGCATTGATCGCCTGTTCGAGATAGTCGGGCTGGCCCTCCTCGATCACCAGAACCGCCCGCTTGCCGGCACAGAAGGCCGTCAGCTCGTCCGGCACCAGCGGATAGGTCACGTTCAGGCAGTAGATCGGCAGGCGGCTGTTGCCGTACGCGTCCGCCAGCCCCATCTGGCGCATCGCCCTGAGCGCCATGTTGTACATGCCGCCCTGGCAGATCACGCCGATCTCGTCGATGTCACCGGGAAAGATCTCGTTCAGGCCGTTCTCGGCGATGAAGCGCAGCGCCGCCGGCATCCGGACCTGGATCTTGTGCTGTTCCTGGGCATAGGTGCTGGGCGGCAGGCAGATCCGGCCGTGATCGAAATCCGGTTCGGCGAGCGGCGTGTGCCGCCCGATCGCGGGCCGGCGCGTCGCCTGGGTGGTGAAGCGGCCGTGCACGTGGCAGGCGCGGATGCGCATCTCCAGCATCACCGGGGTGTTCGAGGCCTCGGACAGCTCGAAACCCTTCTCCACCATGCGCACGATCGTCGGCAGGTTGGGCCTGGGATCCAGCAGCCAGATCTGCGACTTGGTGGCAAAGGCGTGGGTGCGCTCCTGGATGATCGACGAGCCCTCGCCGTAATCCTCGCCGAGCACGATCAGGGCGCCGCCGGTGACGCCGGCGGAGGCAAGGTTGGATAGCGCATCGGAGGCGACATTGGTGCCCACGGTGCTCTTCCAGGTCACCGCGCCGCGGATCGGATAGTTGATCGAGGCGCCCAGCATGGCGGCCGCGGCGGCTTCCGAGGTGCAGGCTTCGAAATGCACGCCGAGATCGTCCAGCACCGGCTGGGCGTCGGAGAACACGTCCATCAGATGGCTGATCGGCGCGCCCTGGTAGCCGCCGACATAGGACACGCCGGACTGCAGCAGGGCGCGGGCGACGGCGAGAATGCCCTCGCCGCGAAACTCCTCGCCGGCGGGCAGTTTCAGGAGCTCGACTTCCTTGCGAAAACTGCGTTCTGCGACCATGGCTGCACGCTAACCCTTTTTCCCAAACGGCGCGATGCGCGAATGACGGCCCTCTAGAGGCCGCCGAACAGGCCGCTGTTGCGCAGGCCGTCGAAGATGAACTGCACCGCAAGGGCCGCCAGCAGCACCCCCACCACGCGGGTGACGACCTGCTGGCCGGTCACCCCGAGACGCTTCTGCACCGGTCCGGCGAGCTGCATGAGGATCCAGGTGAGCAGGATCACGGCGGCCAGCGCCGCGAGAACGAGGCCCATGCGACGGGGATCGCCGTCGGCATTGGCCGCCAGCAGCACCGCGGCGCCCATCGCGCCGGGTCCGGCGATCAGCGGGGTGGCCAGGGGAAACACCGTGATGTCGGCCTTGGCGAGACCTTCCGCGGTTTCCGCGCCCGTGGTCGAGGTGCCGCCGGAGGGCCGGGCGAAGACCATGTCGATTGCCATCAGCAGCAGCAGGATGCCGCCGGAGGTGCGCAGCGCCGGCAGCGAGATGCCGAGCAGTTCCAGGCCGCCGCGGCCGGCGAGGCAGAAGGCGAGCAGGATCAGGAAGCCGATCAGGCTGCCGCGCCAGGCGATCGAGCGGCGCTCGGCCGCGGAATTGCCGGCGGTCATGGCGGCGAACAGCATCGCCACGTCGATCGGCCCCACCGTGGCGAAGAAGGTGGTGAAGGCGACCAGCGCGGTTTCGAGCAGCATGGCGGGCGTGGTTCCGGCGGCGGGCGTTCAGCGGGCCCAGGAGGGCGGGCGCTTGTCGAGAAAGGCCTGCATGCCCTCGGCGGCCTGCGGACGGCGGAGCAGGCCGACCAGGCGCTCGGCGGCCTCGTCCAGCACCGCGCCGGTGTCGCGCTCGGCGCAGGCATGCACGAGGTCCTTCACCGTGGCGTTCGCCAGCGGCTCCTGCCGGCGGATCTGCCCCAGCACCTCCTCGAGCGCCGCGTCCAGCGCCGCCTCGTCGGCCGCCAGCACCTGTCCCAATCCGAGACGATAGGCCTCGGCCGCGGGCATCACCGTGCCGGTCAGCGCCAGCCAGCGGGCCGTGCCCTCGCCCAGGCGGCGGACGATGAAGGGGATCACCTGGGAGGGGATGAAACCGGCCCGGGGCTCGGGAATGGCGAACTTCGCCCGCGGCCCCAGCAGCACCACGTCGGAACAGCAGGCGATCCCGAAGCCGCCACCGGCGGCCGCGCCGTCGACAATCGAAACAACCACTTGCGGCAGCCTGTTCAGGTTCTGCAGCACGTCGCCGAACACCCGGTAGGGAGCCACCAGCGGATCGGGCCCGCCGTCCGCGGCGGGCGGCGGCTGCTTGGCCATCGCCGCCATGTCGCCGCCGGCGCAGAAGGCCGGCCCGGCGGCGCGGATCACCAGGACCCGCAGGCCGGGTTCCGCGGCCACCCGGGCCACGAGATCCGCCAGTTCCAGCATCATGGCGTGGGTCAGCGCGTTGCGCCGCTCCGGCCGGTTGAGCGTGAGATGCAGCTCGGCCCCGCGATGTTCCGTCAGCAGGGTCTCGTAGGGCGGAAATCCGGGATTTTTCCCGGCCAGCGTCTCGGTCATGCCCCTGAATTAGCCCGGAATCCCGGCGCTGTCATGTCTCGCGGCGCGGCGTTCGGGGAGTCCGGCACGCGCCTTGCCAAGTAACTGGCATCCCCGGCGGAAGGGCCGGGATCTGGATCAAAACGAAACAGTTTCGGTAAGAAATTGTGACACGGGAGACAGACATGGAGCAGTATCCGATGCACGGTGGTTTTGGCGACGACGCCTTCAGCTACATGCAGAACGAAAAGGTCGATGACGCCTTCGATTTCACCTCGGAAGCCCCGCTTCCCGTCGAGACCACGGTCGCCGTTTCGGCGAGCGCGCCGGCCAGCCTCTCGGCCTCGTTCAAGGACGTCTTCGGCGTCTCCGCGAGCAAGGGCGGCGACCTCGACCTGCTGGTCGACGACGACCTGACCCTGATCACCGAAGGCCGCTGAGGACCCCGCCGGTCCGCCGTCCTTCGATGACGGCCGGACTCCGAGTCCCCGCTTCCTTCGCCTGAACGCGCGCGCCCGAGCGTCCACGTCCCGCACCGTTCCCCCGGCGGCCGTCTCTCCCGCCGGACCACCGGAACGAAGCGTGACTTCCCTTCCCGCTCCGGCCCGCGCTTCCCGCGGCCCTGCTCTCCGGGCCCGCCTCCTTCCCGCCCACCGACCACCCCGCCCGTCCGGCCCGCCCGTCAGCCCTGCCCGCGTCCCCGCTTGTGCTGGACGCGCGCGTCCGCCTGCTCTAGTCAGACCAGAGGAGCATTTCGGCGCGCGGGGAGAGGAACGATGTCGGTAGCGGCCTTCGAGGAACACAAGACGGATGCGGCCTGGCAGGCCCGTGTCGACCTGGCGGCGGCCTACCGCCTGGCGGCGCACTACGGCTGGAGCGAGGGGATCTGCAACCATTTCACCCTCACGGTGCCGGGCCATGACGACCGCTTCCTGCTGATCCCCTACGGCCTGCACTGGTCGGAGGTCACCGCCTCGACCCTGATCGAGGTCGATTTCGAGGGCAACCTGATCGCCGGCGAGGGCGAGGCGGAGACCACGGCCTTCTGCATCCATGCCCCGCTGCACCGCCAGGTGCCGCAGGCGGCCTGCGTGCTGCACACCCACCAGCCCAACATCTCGGCCTTCGCGGCCATCGAGGACGGCACCATCGAGCCGGTGATCCAGTCCTCGATCCGCTTCCACGGCCGGATCGCCTATGACGACGACTATACCGGGCTGGCGCTGGATTCGAGCGAGGGCGACCGGCTGGCCGGGGTGATCGGCGACAAGGAAGTGCTGCTGATGCGCAACCACGGCGTCATCGTGGTCGGCCCCACGGTCGCCCAGGCCGTCGACGCGCTCTACTATCTCGACCGGGCCTGCGAACTGCAGCTGAAGGCGATGTCGAGCGGCCGCCCGCTGAAACCCGTCTCGGATAACATGGCCCGTCACGCCAACCAGCAGATGATGCCGAACGTGCCGGATTCCGCGGCCCGGCACTTCGAGGCCCTGAAGCGCCTGCTCGACCGGGTCGATCCGGGCTACGAACGCTGAGGCACTTCGGGCGGCGGGGCGCTTGCCCGCCTCGACAGCGCGCGACTGGACATGCATGATTTGAATGCACATGTCATGAATGCATTCAATGACGGCAAATGGAGGCGCGCCAGGCATGGCGATGTTGACCGTACGCAATCTGCCGGACGAGGTGCACAGGGCGCTGCGCATGCGGGCTGCCGCACACGGCCGCAGCACGGAAGCCGAAGTGCGGACGATCCTCACCGACGCGGTGCGACCGGAGTCTCGCATCCGGCTGGGCTCGATGCTGGCCGACATCGGGCAGCAAGCCGGCCTTAGCGACGAAGAGGTCGACATTCTGGACTCCGTTCGTGACCGTTCGCCCGCGCGGCCGCCGGACCTTGGATGATCCTGCTCGACACCAACGTCCTGTCGGAGACCCTGCGCAAGGCACCCAGCACGAACCTCATCGCCTGGATTGACGCCCAACCGCTCGAGACGCTTTTTCTCTCGGCCGTGACGGTCGCCGAGCTGCGTTTCGGTATCGCCCTTCTGCCCGACGGCCGGCGCCGGACCGCGCTTCAAGGCGAGATCGAGGGTCGCATCCTGCCGCTCTTTGCGGGGCGGGTGCTGGCTTTCGACATGGCGGCAACGCAATGCTATGCCGCGTTGATGGCCCGGGCCCGGAGCAATGGACTGGCCGTTGCAACCGCCGACGGCATGATTGCCGCCACCGCGACAGCCCATCGAATGCAGGTGGCGACCCGCGACGACGCGGCATTCCAGGCGGCCGAAATCCCGGTGATCGATCCCTGGTCGGCAGGCGACGGCAGAGGCTAGAGCAGACCGTGCCGGCGCAGTTCGGCCTCCAGGCCGGCGGCGTCGCGGAAATGGTGGGCCTGCAGGCCGGCGGCCCGGGCGCCTTCGGCATTGGCTGCGACATCGTCGATGAACAGGCAGTCGCCGGCGGCAAGCCCGTAGGTCGACAGCAGGTGATCGAAGATCGCCGCGTCGGGTTTCAGCAGGCCGACCTCGCCGGAGACCACGGTGCCGTCGAAGTCCCGCAGGAAGGGCCAGCGCTCCAGGCTCAGCGCCCATTTCTCGCGCGGATAGTTGGTGATCGCATAGATCTTGTGGCCGCGCGCGCGCAGCGCCTCGCGCAGCGCCAGGGTATCTTCCAGCACCCCGCCGATCATCTCCGGCCAGCGTTCGTCATAGGCGCGGATCTCGTCTTCCCAGTCGGGATGGGCGGCGATCAGTTCGGCCGCGCCCTCGGCGAAGGGCCGGCCGGCATCCGCGGTGAGGTTCCAGGCCGAGGTGCAGACATGGGCGAGGAACCATTCCATGCGTTCCTCGTCGTCGAAGATCTTGCGGAACAGGTGGCGGGGATTCCAGTCCAGCAGGACGCCGCCGATGTCGAAGACGGGGACCCGGGCCGGCCCGCTCAATGCCGGGCCCGCTGGCCGAACAGGATGCGCTTGGCCTCCTCGTCCATCGGCGCGGCCTGCTTGGCGTCGCTGGCCACCGACATGCCGCGCCGCACCGCCGGGCGGGCCCCCAGGGTCTCGAACCAGCGCTTGAGGTTGGGAAACTCCTCGAGATCCTGACCCTGGCGCTCGTAGGGCACGACCCAGCCGTAGCAGGCCATGTCGGCGATGGAATAGTCTCCGGCGAGGAAGTCGCGGTCGGCCAGGCGGGTGTCCATCACGCCGTAGAGCCGGTTGACCTCGTCGGTATACCGGTCGATGGCGTAGGGGATCTTTTCCTCGGAATAGCCGCGGAAATGGTGGGCCTGGCCGCACATCGGCCCGAGCCCGCCCATCTGCCACATCAGCCACTGCGTGACCTCGTACTTCTCGCGCGGGCTTTGCGGCCAGAAGGCGCCGTGCTTCTCGGCGAGATACTGCATGATCGCGCCGGATTCGAAGATCGCGATGGGCTCGTCCCCGCCGCCCATCGGCTCGGGATCGACGATCGCCGGCATCCGGTTGTTGGGCGCGATGCGCAGGAAGCCGGGATCGAACTGCTCGCCCCGGCCGATGTTGACGAGGCGGACCTCGTAGGGAACGCCCAGCTCCTCGAGCAGGATGGTGATCTTCCAGCCGTTCGGGGTCGGCCAGTAGTAGAGCGCGATCGGCTGGCTCATGCCGTTTCCCTCGTCTTCGCTCCCGCGGCCTCGTGCCGGCGCAGGCGCGGGGCCACCTCTTCGGCCAGCAGGGTCATCGAGCGCTGCCAGGCCGGCGCGTCGTCCCATTCGTGACCGACGGTCAGCAGCGTGCCGAACGGGCCCAGTTCCTCGCGCAGCGCGATCAACTGGTCGAGCACCTGATCGGGCGTGCCGTGGATCACCATCGAGCGGGCGACATCGTGCACGCTGAAATTCTCCTCGGGCTGCTCGGGGTCCGGCGAGAGCAGGGCGAAGATGCCGCGGCGCTTGTAGCTGATCGAGAAATACTTGAAGTAGAAGGCGAGCCCGCCGTCGGGATCGTCGATCAGGTCGGCGGCCTGTTGCGCGCTGTCGCAGACCAGGACGCTGCGGGCCACCCGCCAGGCGCCGGGATCGGCGGCGATGCCGGCCTCCGCGCAACCTTCCGCATAGGCCTCCCAGTGGCTCTTCAGGTAGCGCTGCTGGATGAAGCTGGCCGAAATCGGCCCCCAGCCGCGGTGGGCGGCGAGCTTGGCCGAGGACGAGCGCGGCGAGACGATCGACAGGCAGACCGGCGGATGCGGCTGCTGCATCGGCTTCGGCATGAAGCCGACGCCGATTTCCGGGATCACGTTGTCGGCGAGCCGGACCGGCCAGTGCGTCCCGGGGATCTCGTAGGGCGGGCCGCCCGACCACAGCGCCTGGATGGTGTCGATGGATTCCATCATCATCGACTTGCGCGCCTCGGGATCGGTGATGCCGAGCAGCTCGAAGTCGCTCACCAGGCCGCCGGGACCGATGCCCATGATCAGCCGGCCGCCGCTCATCTGGTCGAACTGCGCCGCCGTGCTGGCCACAAGGGCGGGATGCATCTGCGGCAGGTTGAAGACCGCGGTGCCGAACCGGATCGACGGGGCCTCGGGCAGGCAGGCCGCGAACAGCATCAGCGGCGAGGCCACCGGTTCGGCGGTGGCCGAATAATGTTCGCCGCACCAGGCCTCGGCGAAACCGAGCCGGTCGGCCAGCACGATCATCTGCCGGTCCTCCTCCAGCACCTGCGCGTAGTCGCGCGCCGGTTGGTGCAGCGGCATCATGAACAGTCCCAGTTCCATCGCGTCCCTCCGTTGGCGGCGATGGTAGCGGCAAATCGCGGGGAAGCGAACGGGAGGCGCGTTCAGCCGGCGAGCGGCCGCCGCTGCAGGTTCTGGAAGGCCACCACCGCTTCGGAACAGAGCAGCGCCCAGGTCACCAGGGCATAGAGATAGAAGGCCACGATCAGGGCCGGCCAGCCCGCCGGCAGGCTGGCGCCGGCGAGAAACACCAGGACCCCGCCGGCCAGACCGATCGCCAGCACCCCGCCGTAGATCGCGCCCAGCGCGAGACGGGCCCGGTTGCTGCCGCGCCAGGTGAAGTACCACAGCAGGATCAGCAGCACGGAGGCGGCGAGGCCCGCCGCGTAGGCCCAGTTCAGCGGACCGCTGGCGAGCGCCGCGGCGACGGTGCCGTTGGCCGCCTGCTTCAGGTTGGCCAGCGGCACGATGAAGACGAACGGGAAGATCGCCCAGACCAGGCGCCGTCCGCGCCGTTCCAGGTCTGCCTTGGTCGCCGTGTCGCTCATGCGCACCAGACTTGTCATGCGATGGTTATCGTTTCGTTAGACGATGAGCGTCAGTCTAGGTCCCGGAGCGCAGCATGACCCGGAAACGCAATCGTGAACGTGCGCACGGTCACAGCCCGGCTTTCGTTCCCCGGCACAATGCGGCAGTGTGGCGTGCAGCGGGGCGAGGGTGCGGACGGTCGCGACGGCGCCCGCCGCGGCCGGACGGGCTGACGGCGGCGCGCGTGAACGGTGTCGGACAGAACGGGTACGAGTAAAGAGACTGGCGGCGAAGATGACGGTTGGCGACACGCATAGGGAACCCGCCTGGTGGCAGCGTCTTTGGCGCCTAGTGCGCTACCGTCTTCTGGTGCCGCTGCAGCGGGGCTACCGGACCCCCGAATTCACCGCCCGGGGCGCGGCGGTCGGCCTGGTGGTGGCGATGACCCCCACGGTCGGCGTGCAGATGCCGATCTGCCTGCTGATCTGGGCCCTGGTGCGCTGGCTCAAGCCGTCCTGGAATTTCAGTGTGATCCTGGCCATGGCCTGGACCTGGGTGACCAACCTGGTGACCGTGCCGCCGATCTACTTCACCTTTCTCGTCACCGGCCGGGTGATCCTCGGTCGCAGCGACGGCGTCACCGGCTATGCCGCGTTCCAGAACGAACTTGCGGGCCTGCTGACGCACGAGGCCGGACCGCTGGAATCGCTGTGGATCTATGTCGCCGGCATCTTCGAGATCTGGGGCCTGCCGATGTTCGTCGGCTGCCTGCCCTGGGCCGCGCTCTGCGGCTATGTCGGCTATCGCTGGAGCCTGAGCTTCCTGCGCCGCCTGAAGGCCGCCCGCGAACGCCGTTTCGCCCGTAAGCAGGAGCGCAAGCGCCGCACGGACGGCACCTCGCAGGCCGCCTCCGCCTGAAGCGCCCCCGTCCGCCGCGCTTCCGGCAGGGCGGGATACATTCTAGGCTCCCTCCCCTTCGCGGCCGGCAGCGCGCAAAAGGGAAAACAGCATGAGCCTCTCCGACATCAAGGCCCTCACCTTCGATACCGGGGGCACGATCCTCGACTGGCACAGCGGCTTCTCGACCGCGCTGGCCGAGGCCGGCGCGCGCCACGGGATCGCGCGTGACTGGCCGAAGCTGGCCAACGAGCTGCGCCGGCGCTCGCTGGGCGCGATGCTCAATCTCGGCGAGCACGAACCGCCGGCCTACAATTTCGACGGCGCGCATCGCAGCGCGCTGGAGGCGATCGTCGCCGAGGAAGGCCTGGAGGCCTTCGACGAGGATGACCTGCGGGCGATCGCCTACGACGCGCCGCACGGCTTCACCTGCTGGCCGGACTTTCCCGCCGTGCTGCCACGCCTGCGCGGCGGCTACACCGTGGCCTCGTTCACCATTCTCTCCTACCGGATCATCATCGATACGGCGAAGAAGAACGGCCTGTCCTGGGACTGCGTGTTCTCCTGCGAGGGCATCGGCAAGTACAAGCTGCTGCCCGAGGCCTACCGCGCCGTGGCCCACTACCTGCAACTCGACGTCTCGGAATGCTGCATGGTGGCCTGCCACAATTTCGATCTCGACGCCGCCAAGGCCGTGGGCTTCAAGACCGCCTTCGTGCGTCGCCCCGACGAATGGGGCGCGGACGGCCCGCCCGATCCCGAACCCAATCCGGCGCACGACATCATCGTCGACGACTTCCCCGCGCTGGCCCGGGCGCTGGGCATCGACGCCTGATCGCCTCTCGCCGCGCCCCGTCCGACCCGCCCCCGCGCCGCAGGAGTGATCCGCGATGAGCGAGAACCGTCCCGACAACCTGGTGGACTCGCCCCTTGTCGGCGAGCTCTGGCCCGCCGGCCATCCGGGCGAGGACCCGGTGCTCTACGGCCACGCCCGCATCGATCCCGACGGCCCGGTGGAAGTGCGCAGCCTGCAGAGTTTCCGGCTGATCTACACGGTGGGCCGTTACGGCCTCGACGATACCGGCGCGATCCGTGTGCTGTTCCGCGCGCTCGGCGACCAGGGCAGCCTGCAGACCGATGACCCCGCCGCCGTCGGCTACGTCACCGCCGAGAGCAGCAGCGGGGTACCGCTGGAGGTCTCCTACAGCCGCCACGGCATAGCCGGCCGGCCGCGCTGGAAAACCCTGACGGTGCGGGTCTCGGGCGGTTACCTGCGCGAGGGCGATAGCATCGCGATCCATTTCGGCGATCCGCGCGGGGGGTCGCCGGGCATGCAGATGCAGACCTTCGTGGAGGCCGGCTTCGAGTTCAAGGTGGTCGCGGACGTCTGCGCGGTCGGGCATTTCATGCCGATCCCGAACACGCCCGCGGTCGACATCGTGCCGGGCGAGCCGGTCCTCTGGCGGGCCGTGCTGCCAAGCCTGCGGCGGCCCGGCGAGCGCTTCCAGTTCGGCCTGAAGGCGGAGGACCGCTGGGGCAACCCGACGCCGCAGGCCTCGGGCCGTTTCCGGCTGGAGGCAAGCCTGCCGGTCGCCAACCTGCCGGAGACGCTGGACTATCCGCGCGGCCAGACCGCGCTGACGCTGGAGGATCTCAGCGTCGCCGGCGCCGGCCTGCTGCGCATCCGGGTGCTGGACGCGGCGAGCGGCGCGCTTGTCGCCGAGAGCCATCCCCTGCTGATCCGCGAGGGCGCGCATGCCGGCTACTGGGGCGACTTGCACGGCCAGAGCGGCGAATCCATCGGCGTCACCACGGCCCGGCAGTATTTCAGCTTCGCGCGCAACCGCGCCTTCCTCGACCTCACGAGCCACCAGGCCAACGACTTTCAGGTGAACAACGCCTTCTGGGCGCACATCAACGAGCTGTCCGCGGAATTCCTGGAGGAGGGCCGCTTCGTGACCTTTCCGGGCTACGAATGGTCGGGCAACACGGCGGTCGGCGGCGATCGCAACGTCTACTTCCGCACCGAGGGCCGGCAGATCCACCGCTCCTCGCACGCCCTGCTCGCCGACCGTTCCGACCTCGATACCGACGCCTCCGACGCCAACGCCCTGTTCGCGGCGCTGGAGGGGGAGGATTGCGTGGTCTACGCCCATGTCGGCGGCCGCTATGCCGACATCGCCTACGCCCATGACGGGCGCAAGGAGACCGCGATGGAGATCCACTCGGCCTGGGGCACCTTCGAGTGGCTGCTGACCGACAGTTTCCCGCTGGGCCATCGCAGCGGCGTGGTCTGCAATTCCGACGGCCACAAGGGCCGGCCCGGCGCCAGCTATCCCGGCGCCTCGACCTTCGGCGCCTATGGCGGCCTGACCTGCTTCCTGACCGACAGCCTGACCCGGGATTCGATCTTCGACTGCCTGCGCCGGCGCCATCACTACGGCACCACCGGCACCCGGATGCATCTGGAGGTCACCGCGGCCTTCGAGACCGGGGCGACGCTGTACGAACAGGATCCGAACTGTTTTCCCGACACCGCGACGAGCCGGGTCCAGCGCGTGATGATGGGCGACATCGCCCGCAGCGACGACGACACCGTCAGCCTGTCGGTGCACGCGATCGCCCAGGCGCCGATCGAGCGGATCGAGATCCGCAACGGCACCGAGGTGCTGCAGACCGTGCGCGGCCATTCGGCCGAAGACCTGGGCGCGCGGCTCAGGGTGGTCTGGAGCGGGGCGGAATATCGCGGCCGGGGCCGCGATACCGAATGGCGCGGCCGGGCCCGCTTCTCCGGCTGCACGATCCGCAGACTGGAGAAGATCAATGCCTGGAACCCGGAGCGCCGGCTGGAGCGGCAGAACGCCGAGACGGTGGTCTGGGAGGCGATCACCACCGGCAATTTCGGCGGCTTCGACGTCTGGCTGAATGAGGATCCCGACGGCCGCTTCGAGGCGGTGACCAACCTGGGCGAACTCAGCCGGCCGCTGGCGGATATCGGTCTCGAGGACGAAATCATGGAGGCCGGCGGCCTGGAGCGCCGCCTCAGGATCTTCCGGCTGCCCGAGGTCAATCCGCACCGGGAGCTCACGGCGGAACTGCGCGTGCCGCTGAAGCCCGAGGGCGACAATCCGCTGTGGGTCTGCGTGACCACGGAAGACGGTTTCCAGGCCTGGAGCAGCCCGATCTACCTGTTCCGCTGACGCGAAGCGCGCGCGGGGCGCGCGCCGTTCAGGCGTCGAGCCGGGCCTTCAGCGCCGCGTTGACCAGCTTGGGATTGGCCTTGCCCTGCATCTTCTGCATCACCTGGCCGACGAACCAGCCGATCAGCTTGTCCTTGCCGCCGCGATATTCGGCGACCTTGTCGGGATTGTCGGCGATCACGGCATCCACGATCGGATCGATGGCGCCGGTATCGGAGACCTGACGCAGGCCCTTCTCGTCGACGATCTCGGCGGCGTCGCGGCCGGTTGCGAACATCTCGGCCAGCACGTCCTTGGCGATGCGACCGGAGATGGTCTCGTCGGCGATCAGGTCGACGAGACCGCCGAGCTGGCCGGCGTCGACCGGCGAGGACGCAAGCCGGCCGTCATGGCTGCGGTTCAGATGGCCCATGAAATCGCTGATGAACCAGTTGGCCACGCTCGCGGCGTCCCGTCCCGCGGCCGCGGTCTCGAAGAAATCGGCGGCTTCCTTGTCGGCGGTGATGATGGCCGCATCCTCGGCGCGAAGCCCCAGCGACGCGACAAAGCGGGCGCGCCTGGCGTCCGGCAGCTCCGGCAGGCCGGCGCGCAACTCCTCGATCAGCGCCTCGTCGAACTGCAGCGGCAGCAGGTCGGGATCGGGGAAGTAGCGGTAGTCCTCAGCCTCTTCCTTGCCGCGACTCGAACGCGAGCGCCCCGACTGTTCGTCCCAGTGCCGGGTCTCTTGCGCGATTGCCCCGCCCTCTTCGAGCGCGTCGATCTGGCGTTCGATCTCGAAGGCGATGGCGCGCTCCACGGAGCGGAACGAGTTGAGATTCTTGACCTCGACCTTAGAGCCGAGT
>JBGTSP010000014.1:0-32626 GCA_041940205.1 Alphaproteobacteria bacterium | reverse complement strand
AAGGATCACGGTTTCGGCACCCGCCGCGTGCCGCTGGAGAGCGGCTATTACGAGGTCTACAACCAGGACAATGTCGCGCTGGTCGACATCAGGGAAAACCCGATCGCGGAGATCACCGAGACCGGCATCCGGCTCGAGGACGGCAGCCTGGTCGAGCTCGACATGATCATCTACGCCACCGGCTTCAACGCCGTGCTCGGCGGCTTCGAGAAGATCGCCTTCGAGGGCCGCGGGGGGCGCACCCTGAAGCAGGCCTGGGCGGAGGGGCCGAAAACCTTCCTCGGCATGCAGGTGGCGGGTTTCCCCAATCTGCTGACCCTGGTGGGGCCGCACAATGCGGCCGGTTTCTGCAACATCCCGCGCTGCATCGAGCAGAATGTCGAATGGGCGAGCGATCTCCTCGCCCACATGCAGCGGCAGGGCCTGCAGCGGTTCGAACCGACCGCGGAGGCGGTCGAGGCGTGGACCGGACACGTGCTCGAATCCGGCGAGCGGATGCTCTTCACCAAGGTCGATTCCTGGTTCATGGGCATCAACTCCAACCTCGAGGGCCGCCAGCAGCGCACCTTCCTGCTCTATGCCGCCGGCGCGCCGCAGTACAAGGAACGCTGTGATGCGGTCGTCGAAGCGGGCTATGCGGGGATGAGCTTCGCCTGAACCCGGCCGGCGTCGTCGCCGGATCGACCCGCCTTAACGCGATCTTTGCCGGTCCCGACGATCCTCGCGGGATCATGGTGGAAAGCGTCTTTTCCGGTACGCGCCGGCACGGGCTGGAAAACGCGGCCGTCCGGTCGGTCCCGGCATCCTCGCCGACGGGCGGCGGGCGAAGCCCCGCTCCGGGAGAACCCGCGGCTCCAGGACAACCCGCGGCGCGGACCCGTCAAACAGCATTCGTGATTGTCGACCTTCCCCCGCCGGAGCGCGCTCGCACGCCCGGCGCGTCCGGAAACCGCCTTAACGCGATCTTTACCCTGCTGGGGCAGTCTTGGCGGGTCATGGTGGAGAGTGTCTCCCGGCCCGTTCCGCCGGTCGTCCGCGACAGCGGTGCGAACCCGGCCGGTCGCGCCGGCAGCGGATCCCCGGCCCCGAACGCGGGCCAGAACGCAGGCCAGGCCGCCGCGCTGGCCCAGCGCGCGGCCGGTGCTGCCGTGATCGTCGATCTTTCCCGCGCCGCCCAGCTCCTGCGCGCCAGCCTGCCCGACGGCGAGGCCGCGCTGCAGGCCGGACGCGGCGGCGAGGGCGACGTGCGCGCCGGCGAAGGCGCCGCGGCCGCCCGCGACGGCGGCGACGGCGCCCAGGGCTTCATGATCGAGGAACGCCGGGACGGCATCGGCGTGGTGCCGGGCTTCGCCCGCTTCCGCGCCCGCCCCGACGACCCGGCGGCCTCTGCCGCCACGGCGGCGGCCGCCCGCCGGCGCCGGCTCTGGCTCGCGGGCGCGCTCGCCTGCCTGTTCGCGGTCGCCTTCCTGCTCGACGTCGTCTTCTAGGATTTACGCCCCGGCAGGCTTCAGTCGCCGCCATCCCCGCTGCCGCGCTCGCGGCGCTGGGCGGCGACCTTCGCGCGGCGCGCCGGCGCATAGGCCGGTTGCCCGGTGACCGCGAACAGCGCCTGCGTGACATCGTGGTGATGCGCCAGGCCGGACCGTTCCAGCAGGGCGATCGGGCCCTCGGGGTAGCCCAGGCCCAGCTTCAGGGTGAGGTCGAGATCGTCGGCCGTGGCCAGGCCCTCGTCCAGCCGGTTGAGGGCGCCGTTGAAATAGGGCCGGACCATGCGGTCGATCATCCGCCCGGCGAAATCCCCGCAGACCGCCACCGTAAGACCGGCGGCCTCGAACAGGGCTACGGCGGCCTCCAGCGCGGCCGGGTCGGTCCGCGGCTGGCGCACCAGTTCGATCAGGTCCGAGGGGGCGTCGTCGCCCAGGCGGAAGCGGGCGAAGCCCAGCATGTTGCCGCCCTCTTCCGCCCGGCTCTCGCCGCTGTGCACGCCCAGGCTCTCGGTGCCCAGTTCGACCAGCACGGCGCGCCGGCCGGGATCGGCGAGGTCGCCCGAGGGCGCGCCCAGGTGAACGATGACATCGCCGGTTTCGCCGGCGCCCTCGGTGAACGCATGCGGATCGGGGAAGGAACGGCTCTCGCCGTGGCGGCGGATCTCGTAGGTCGGTGCGGTCATGGTTCAGGCTCCGAACATCTTGCCGTCGTCGTCGTAGCGGTAGAAGCCGCGGCCGGTCTTGCGGCCCAGATGGCCGGCCGCGACCATCCGCTTCAGCAGCGGCGGGCAGGCGGCGCGGGGATCGTTGGTGGCGGCGTGGAAGGCGTCCGACAGCAGGATCTGGGTATCCAGGCCGATCATGTCGAGCAGCTCGCACGGCCCCATGGCGTAGCCCAGGCCGCGCTTGATGGCACGATCGAGATCGGCCGGCTCGCAGACCCCCGCCTCGATGGTGCGGATGGCGTCGTTGTTGAACGGCACGACGAAATAGTTCAGCACGAAACCCGGGGTGTCGCGGGTCTTCACCGGCTGCTGGCCCATCGCCAGGCAGGCCTGCCAGGCGGCCTCGAAGGTCTCGTCCGCGGTCTCCAGCCCCGGCGTCACCTCCACCAGCTTCATCACCTGCGCCGGCAGGCAGAAATGCAGGCCGACGAAACGGTCGGGCCGGCGCGAGGCGGCGGCCAGCTCGGTGATCGACAGGGTCGAGGTGTTGGAGGCGAACAGTGTCTTCGGCGGACAGACATCGTGCAGGTCGCGCAGCAGCTCCTTCTTGACGTCCAGGTCCTCGTAGACCGCCTCGATCACCAGGTCGGCCTCCTCCAGCTCTTCGAGTTGCACGGCGCCGGCCATGCGGCCGGTGATCTCCGCGACCTGTTCCTCGCTCAGCTTGCCGCGCTCCACCGACTTCTCGAGGAAGGCCCGGGCATTGTCGGCGGCGCGCTCCAGCGCCTCCTCGTCCTCGTCGTAGACGATGGTCTCGAAGCCTCCGCGGGCCGCGACGATGGCGATGCCCGCCCCCATCGTGCCCGCGCCGGCGACGGCGACGGTCCTGATCTCGCTCATGGGCTCTCCTCTCTACTCGGCCAGGAAACCGGCCAGCGCCCGGGCGGTTTCCTCCGGCGCCTCCTCGGGCAGGAAATGGCCGCAGGCCACGGGGCCGCCGCTGACGTCCTCAGCATTCTGCCGCCAGACGTCGAGAAACGGCCAGTGCTCCTTGCGGCCATGGCCGCCGCCCCACAGCACCAGCAGCGGCATGGCGAGCTTGCGCTCCCGGTCGGCCGCGTCGTGCTCCAGGTCGAGCCCGGCGCCGGCGCGGTAATCCTCGCACATGGCGTGAAACCGCTCGGGCTGGCGGAAGGCGGCCAGATAGTCGCCATAGGCCTCCTCGCTCCAGAAGTCCTTCGTCGCGGCCCAGGAATTCAGCGTCCAGCGCAGGTAGAAATCGGGTTCGTGGCCGACCAGGCGTTCGGGCAGGTCGAAGGGCTGGGCCAGGAACTGCCAGTGGTAGGCGCCCAGCGCCGCCTTGCGGTCGTAGTCCTCCCAGGTCTCCCAGGTCGGCATGATGTCGAGCAGGGCGAGGCGGCGGACCGCGTCGGGAAAGTCGCGGGCGAGGCGGTGGGCGACGCGGCCGCCGCGGTCATGGCCGCAGACATCGAAGCGCTCGAAACCCAGCGCCTGCATCACCCGGACCTGGTCGCGGGCGACGGCGCGCTTGGCGTAGGTCTCGTGCGCCGGGTCGCTCGGCGGGCAGCCCGAACGGCCGTAGCCGCGCAGGTCCGGGCAGACCAGCGTGTGCCGCTCGGCCAGCAGCGGCGCCACGCGATGCCAGCAGGCATGGCTCTGGGGATAGCCGTGCAGCAGCAGCAGCGGTGGGCCGCTGCCGCCTGTACGCAGGAAGATCTCGGTCTCGCCAGTGTCGATCCGGCGTTCCTCGAAGCCCTCGAACATGCTCATTTCTCCACGAAGGACCGGCCGATCAGCTGGCGGTGCACCTGCTGGGTGCCCTCCCAGATCTGGGTGATCTTGGCGTCCCGCATCAGCCGTTCGACCCGGTTGTCCCGGATATAGCCGTAACCGCCGTGCAGTTGCACCGCCTCGGTGGCGATGCGCATGGCGAGGTCGGCGGCCTTCAGCTTCAGCATGCTGGCCTCGACCCCGACATCGCCGTCGCCGGCCTGGATACGCGCGGCCAGCCGCCACATCCAGCCCTCGCACATCGCCAGGTCGGTGGCGAGATCCGCCAGCAGGAACTGCACGCCCTGGAACTCGACGATCGCCCGGCCCGACTGGCGGCGCTGGTTGATATAGGCGACGGCGTCCGAGAAGGCGGCCCGGGCGATGCCCAGCGCGTGCGCGGCGATCGAGGGACGGGACTTGTTCAGCGCCGCGAACAGCAGGCGCAGGCCGTCGCCGGGTTCGCCCAGCAGGTTCTCCCGCGGGATGCGCACGTCGTCGAAGGCGAGCGTCGCCGTCGAGGAGGCGCGAATGCCCATCTTGTCCTCGACCGAGGGCGCCGACAGGCCGGGCATCCCCTTTTCCAGCACCGCCACCGAGATCGCCTTGCGCGGATCCTCGATCTCCGACCACTTGCCGAACACCAGGAGCAGGTCGGCATTGTCGCCGGTGGTGATGAAGGTCTTGCCGCCGCCGACGATGATCTCCCCGCCGTCGGGCGTGAAGCGGGTCTGCATGCCGGTGGCGTCCGAGCCGGCGTTGGGCTCGGTGATGCACAGCGAGGCGAGCGCGCCCTCGGCGAGGCGCGGCAGGAAGCGCTGCTTCTGGTCCTCGCTGCCGAAGTCGATCACCGGCTTCATGGCGTGGAAGTTGGTCGCCCAGATGATCCCTGTGGCCGCGCAGGCCGCGGAGATCTCGCGCACGCAGGCGAGGTAGCAGGCATAGCTCAGCCCGGCGCCGCCATAGGCCTCGGGCACGAACACGCCGTTCAGCCCCAGCGCGTTGATGTCCTCGACATTGTCCCAGGGAAAGCGCGCCAGCCGGTCGTGCTCGGCGGCCCGCGGCGCCAGCTTCTCGCGCGCGAGCTGGCGCACGGAATCCAGCACCAGCGCCTCTTCCGGGGCGAAGTCGGGATCGATGCGGTCGAACAGCGCGCTCACTGGTTGATCGCCTGGGCGCCGTCGATGGTGATCGTCGCGCCGGTCAGGAAGGGCAGGTCCTCGGCGATCAGGATCCGGATCAGCCGGGCGACCTCCTCCGGCGTGCCCGGCTCGCCGGTCGGGATCCGGCTGCGCAGGAAGGCGTTGAAGCGTTCGTCCGCCATCGCCTTGCGGTTCAGGTCGGTGGCGATGAAGCCCGGCGCGACGTCGAGCACGCGGATCTTCTGCTTCGCCCATTCCACCGCCAGGCAGCGGCTGATCGCGGCGACCGCGGCCTTGGAGGCGGTATAGGCCGCGGTGTAGCGGGTGCCCAGGGTCTCGAAGAAGGATCCCAGGTTGACGATGGTGCCGCCGCCGGCAGCGCACAGATGCGGATAGGCCTCGCGGCAGCCCAGGAAGACCCCGGTGACGTTGGTGTCGATCACCCGGCGGAAGTCCTTTGTCGGGAAATCCCTGCTGGGGCCTTCGAGATACAGGCCGGCATTGTTGACCATGGCGTCGAGCCGCCCGGTGGCCGCCACCAGGTCCGCCAGCGCCGCCCGCAGGTCCGTCTCGCTGGTGACGTCGCAGGCGATGGCGCGTACGTCGCCCGCGACCGCGCGATCCTCGGGGCCGCGCCCGGCGCGGCTCAGCGCGCCCACGCTGGCGCCGGCGGCGGCCAGTTCGGCGACGATGGCCGAGCCGATGCCGCGGCTGGCGCCGGTGACGGCGACGGTACGGCCGGCCAGCGGCCGGGCCGGGTCGGCGGCAGGCCCGTCGGCCGGGGCGGGCGGCGTGTCGGCGGTCATCTCAGCGGTCGCTGAAGCGGGCGGGGCGCTTTTCCAGGAAGGCGCTGGTGCCCTCGGCGGCGTCCTCGGTCTGGAACACCAGGGCGGACAGGTCGGCTTCCACCTGCAGGCCTTCGCCGAGCGGGGTGTCGCCGGCCCGCATCACCGCGTCGCGCGCCAGTTTCAGGGCGATCAGGCCATGCCCGGTGATCTCCCGGGCGAAGGCGAGGCCGGCCTCGAGCGGGTCGCCCTCGACGATCCGGCTGACCAGCCCGGCGGCGAGCGCTTCCTCGGCGCCGATCGCCCGGCCGGTCAGGATCATCTCCATCGCCTTGCCGTGGCCGACCAGCCGCGGCAGGCGCTGGGTGCCGCCATAGCCCGGGATCAGGCCCAGCTTGATCTCCGGCAGGCCCATCTTCGCCCCCGCCGTGGCCAGCCGGAGCGTGCAGGCACTCGCCAGTTCCAGGCCGCCGCCGAAGGCGAAGCCGTTGATCACCGCGATCGAGGGGATCGCCAGCCGGTCCAGCTTCGCGAAGGTCTGCTGGCCGCGTTCGGCGCCGCGTCGGGCCTCGTCCAGGCTGCGGCCCATCAGTTCGGCGATGTCGGCGCCGGCGCAGAAGGCCCGCTCGCCGCTGCCGATGAACAGCAGGGCGCGGGCGTCCGAGGCGGCGGCCTCGTCGATCAGTTCGGCGAGCCGGCCGATGATCTCGAAGCTCAGCGCGTTCAGCGCCTCGGGCCGGTTCAGCGTGATCACGGCCAGTTCGTCGTGGCGGGTCAGGGTGGGCAGCATGGCGGCAGGTTCCGTCTTCCGGGCGGGTCAGTGTCCGAACGTGTCGGTGTCGGGGCTGCGCTTCTCGCGGAAGGCGGCGCTCAGTTCCTTGGCTTCCGCGCTGTCGAGATAGGGTCGCAGCAGCAGGTCGTGGGTCACCCGTGAAAGCCCGGCGACGCCGTTGTGCCGGGCCGTGAAGGCGCCCTTGATCGCGGCCAGCGCGAAGGCGCCGCGCTCGGCGATTTCCAATGCCCACGAGCGCGTCGCCTCGCGCAGCTCGGCATCCGGCACCACCCGGTTGATCAGGCCGATCTCCAGCGCCTCGCGGGCGGAGAGGCGGTGGTTGCACATCCACATCTCCTTCGCGCGTTTCTTGCCGATCACGTCTTCCAGGTACCAGGTGCCGAAGCCGGCATCGAAACTGCCCATCATCGGGCCGACCTGGCGGAACACGGCGCTTTCCTTGGCGATGGTCAGGTCGCAGACCGTCTGCAGCACGTTGCCGCCGCCGACCGCGTAGCCGTTGACCGAGGCGATCACCGGCTTCTGCAGCCGGTCGATGGCTTCATACATCTCCAGCGTCGGCAGCACCCCGGCATAGAGGTTGGTCTGCTCCATCCCCTCCTTGCGCCCGCCGATGCAGAAGAAGCGGTCGCCGGCCCCGGTCAGCACCACCACCCGCGTGCGGGTCTCGCGGCGGATCGCGTTGATCCGATCACGAACGGCATGGCAGGTGTCCGGCGTGAACATGTTGCCGTCGTCCGGCCTGTTCAGCGTCAGCCAGCCGATCGGCCCGTCTTCCTCATACAGAATGCCGCTGTCGTCGCTCACGCGTCCCTCCCCGGATACAGGCGGCGAGCTTAGCCGGTTTGCCGGGGGATTTCAGCGTGGCGCGGTCATTATTTGGGGTTTTGGTGGATATATGAACCTCTCAAAGAGAGAGCCGTCATTTATATGCGAGGCAAAATCGTCCATCATCTGCCTATCGAAATTTCTTCTGATCGTCAGTAAACCAAGTGTCTCAACTTTCTTGTGTAACGAATTTCTTTTCAAATTATTCTACCCCAGTATTGACCTGAGGATGGAGAATGCCAATATCGTTAATGAGCAAATCTGTTAGTCCGTTATCTACGTGTATTCCAACGACGAAATTGTTAACACTCTGCATAGGAGTTGGTGTCGTTGTCAAAAGAATGCGATATAGTTGAAGTCGGTAAGTCCAGAAATGGAAAATTCCGATATTGGTGCATGGCTCACGGCGCTAATGCTACTGGACGATATGGAACACGCCTTCAGATATGTGAAGGAGCGTATCTCGCAATATCAGAAGCCGACTGTTTCGACCTTGATGGTAGCAAATTTCCAGGTGGAATTGGTGTGTGGGGAGCCGTTGAACCGATCTATAACACGTCAAGCTTCGAATTTGTGCCTGGTGTTCATGTTCACGCCAGAATGTCCGATAGCGATGACATGAAATCAATAGATAAGACTTTTCCTGCTATTAGATTGTCGTGGGATTATAACTTGTTTGAGAGAAAACAAGTCATTATTGATCAGCAAGCTGCTGTGAATTATCTCGCTAGCAGATATCTTGATGCAAAAATTGATCATCTATTTTGCTCGCATTGCGGAGCAGTCCACCTTGACTCTGATTATTTTGCGGTACACCCCCATCGGAGGCACTTGTGCCATGCATGTGGAAAATACTTTTCCAATGGAGAAAGAGGAATATCGAATCCCGTCGCTTTTTTAAGGAAACTGCGAGATGATTCTGATGAGAATCGAATGTATGAAAGGGCAACTGAGGTTCTCCAGATTAATCAGGCTGATCACCCGGGGGGAATCCAGATCTGGGCATCTAACCCTGCCATTCTTTGGACCGTTCCACGACCTGAAAAAGAAGGCCTCCACGTCCATGTTTTTGGTCGGTCAGCGCAGACAGAACATGAAAGATGTAAAGATGATACTTTCGGAAAAGTAATAATCGATGACATTTGTATAGATGAAAATATGGCGAGACAATTAATGATTCAAAATTCTCTTCCATATTTGAAGAATAAAATCGATAGTTTATATTGCCCAGACTGTCTTTGTCCGCATTTTGATGCAGGAATTATTGGTTTCTCACCTCATAAAGAACATATTTGCGAAAACTGCGGGGGAAAATTTGTGACTCCTGGAAAGAGGAGATTGGTTGTCAGTAACCCCCTGCGCCAAACTTTAACTGATCTTCAAAAAAATTCAGGACAATGAACGAGGATGCTGTGAAAGGTTACATATACATCACGGGTGGTGGAGCAGATCCATCATTGTCAAATAATATGAATGATCCGATATTCTCTCGTGTACCTACTCTCGGTGCATGTATGCCGAATATCCGACGCATCGTGGAGGTAGGTGATTTTATTTTTGTAGTCAGTGGACGATCACCTGGAGTGCAGCAGTATGTTGTTGGGGGTATGCAAGTTGCTGAAAAAATTCATGCATTAGAAGCGTTTGATAGATTTCCTGAGTATCGTCTACGGATTGGTCCGGAGGGAAAAATACTTGGAAATATTATTTGTCAACCTGATGGATCTCAGCACCATTTAGATACTCACGAAACAGAAACATTTGAAAAACGAATCGAAAATTATATTGTCGGCTCCAACCAAACGGTACTTGATACTTTCGAAGAAGTTGAAGTAGGAAGGAGTCAAACACTTGAGAATCTTGCATCTATATTGCGAAGGCCTCGACGAAATAGGGTAATTGATGTTATGGGGCGCTGGAGTAAATTGGATGCGAATCAAGTGATGGCGATGATTGGATGGCTAAATGGTATTAAATCTGATATACGATTGAAATGAGCAATATCTCAAATGTTATCGGAGCGCTTGAGTTATCTGTCTCCGATATATCTGCAAGAAGTGGTTTGTCAAAAGATCGTGTTGCCGAGATTTTGCAAGGGAGATCTGTAAATCAGTTTGAATTACGGGCTCTCTCCAATGGGCTGAACATTCCAATAAGATCATTTGCTGAAGGTATTGTTTCATCACATGGTGAAAGGCGCCTAAATCTTCTATTTCGTAACACAAAGATCGAAAAAAGTACTAATTTTCAAAGCGCAATTGAGCAAGTTTACAATTTTGTTGATGGCGCCCTAAAGGTATTGCCTGCGAGAGGTGGAATTCCGAGCTGGATCAATAACTTCACCTATTTTGAAGAAACATATACTGAGGCAGAGAAGCTAGCGTACAAATTTAGAGAATATTATTACCAAGAGAAATTTGACGAACCAGCGACAGATTTGCCCAACATTTTATTGAGAAGAACGTCAACAATTATTGGTTATATGCCGCGATCTCGGTATGAGGGAGCTTCTATTATATCTGGTGGCTATAGTTTTATTTTTATTTCGCCCAGATTTCCCGGTCGAATGTTGTTTACTCTTGCGCATGAGTTAGGGCATCTTATAGCTCATCATAGAGAGTCGGATGCTGCCGTTTTCGATAAACCCTCACAAATTGGTGGGGCAAAGAGAAAAGACAAATCTGAGTCGTTTGTTGACATGTTTGCATCAGTGTTTTTGATGCCTGAACGTGGTGTTGCAATTGCATTGAAGAAGATTCGAGAGATGTACGGCGTGAGGTCCGATCAGTTGGGAGACGTGGAGATAATTGTTCTTGCAAGATTGTTCGGTGTTAGTTTTGAGGCCGCCGCCTATCGTTGCGAAAATCTTGAACTCTTGCCGACTGGTGGCGCTAAAGCATTGTATGATCACTTAAGAAAAGAACATGGTGGACCGGAAAAGAGGGCGGATCAATTAGGTCTTCCGCCGAGAATAAATACAGTTTTTCCAAAAATATCTCCGCTGTTGGTGCAACATATTAATAAATTAATTTCCTCGGGGGATATTTCAGTTGGGTGGGCCGCTGATCAATTTGGATTATCTATCGACGATATTTATAGCGGGAATTCCGGGGTAGGTAATCGTGAATTTCACTGTTGATGCAAGTTCATTAATAAATCTCGACAATGTGAATAGAATAGAAGAGGTTTGTCAAATTAGGAGATGTACACTCTGGGTTTCTCCGCTTGTTATTGGAGAGTGTCAACCATCGTGTGCGGGAACGCTTCTACGGTTACATAATAGAGGTTTATTGAGATTTTTATCTGATGATCAGATTCCTAGCGATCTATTTTTAAAATTATTGAAAGAATTCGAGTTGGGATCCGGAGAAACGGAATCGATAGCGGCTTCTATAGCTTTGAGTTATGGATTTTGCTCTGATGACAAAAAGGCTAGAAACACTGCTAGCGAATTGATTAAAAATAAAGAGGTGATAGGATCTTTGAGGCTTTTGAAATGGTGTGTAGAAGATCAGTTAATGAATTGTTATTCGGCATTCAAAGATTTTAATAATATGCGTATTTCGGGAGGATTTTTGCCAAATATGGAGCGCAATTATTTTTGCAATTTGTAGTTATTTAATTTATTTATTTGGACTATTTTTGATGTCTACTCAGCGCCAGACCGTGAGCAGCAGGCGATAGAGCCCCAGCCGTTCGCCCTTCATGGCGCCCTGGCGCTGCAGGCGGTCGGCCGAGGCATGCCGGCGCAGGGCGGCGCGCAGGGCGCCGGCGTCCTGGCCCTCGGCGAACAGCACCCAGTCGGCGAGCGCGTCCGGCGCGCGCAGGCCGGCCTCCCGGCTGTCGTTGGCCGAACGGGCGGCATCGGTGATCCAGAGCTGGGCCCCGGTGAGGCCGGGGCTCTTCTGCAACCGGGCGAGCAGGGTGCGGACGATCCAGCCCTCCAGCGCGGCCTCGCGGCCCGGCCGTGGCGCGAAGCGCAGGGTGGCGCAGACCCCGGCGCGGCCGCCCAGGGTCTCGACCGGCTCGATCCGTCCGGCGACGCGGCAGGCCGAGCGGATACTGTTGCGGAAGGCCTTCATGCTGCGCCGCGTCCAGGCCGTCGGCCGGTCCAGCCGGGCGCGGTAGCCCTTCGAGCGCAGCACGGCGGGCGCGCGGGTCTCGTAGAAGGCAAAGTAACGCGGCGATCCGGCCAGCGCCTTGTAGCGTGCGCCGGTGCGGAAGCCCGGCACCGAGACCCGCTCGATCAGGTGCTGGCGGTTGTACCACTCGTTGAAGTCCGGCTCGCCTTCCCTGGCGGCGTCGGTCCAGACCGCCAGGATGCCGTCGCGCTTGGCCATGGTTCCCTCCCTTTCGCCTCAGCCTATTTGGAAGTCATCACCCAGACCCCGTCCCAGTCCGCTCCCGGCGGCCGGGCGGCATAGTCCGCCGCTCGTTCGCGCATCACCGCGGCGACGGGATCGCCGTCCGCCGCCAGCCCGGCCCAGAGCCGCTCGGCCGTGGCGAAATCCTGCGCCCTGTAGGCCGCCAGCGCGGTTTCGTAGTTGGGCGGTGGCGGATCGTCCGGTGGGCGGGCCTCGAAGATCGCCAGGGGGGCCTCGCGGCCCTTCACGGCGACCCGGTCGATCTCCCGCAGCGCGGCGACGTCCGGGCGGCCGGCCAGCGCCGCCGCCGTGGTCTCGCCAATGATCACCGGGCAGCCGTAGAGGCCGGGCAGGCCCTCCAGGCGGGCGGCGATGTTCACCGTCTCGCCCACCGCCGTGTAGTTCACCCGGTCGCGGGAACCGACATTGCCGACCACGGCCTCGCCCGTGTGCAGGCCGATCTTGATGCCGAAGCCGGGCGCGCCGCTGGCTTCCGCGGCCTCCCGGTCGCGCCGGATGACCGAGGCCATCGACAGAGCGGCCTCGACGGCATGCACGGCGTGGTCCGGATCCTTGCCCGGCGCGCCCCAGATCGCCATCACCGCATCGCCGATGAACTTGTCGACATAGCCGCCGGTCGCCACCACCTCGTCGGCGATCTTCGCCAGATAGCCGTTCACCAGGTGCATCAGCGCATCCGCCGGCATGGTGGTCGACATCTTCGTGAAACCCGAAAGATCGGCGAACAGGATGGTTACCGGCGGCACCGCGCCGCCAAGCCGCGGCCCCTCGGGCGAGTCCAGAAGCTGGTCGACCACCTGCGGGGCGAGATAGCGGCCGAAGGCGGCCTGGATGTGCCGGCGCTGGCGCTCCTCCAGCAGGTAGCGCACCACCCAGGCCAGGATCGCGGCGGCGAACAGGGCGAGGATCGGCAGGCCGGCGGCGAACCAGAGATCGGCCCCCAGCAGGGCGGCTTCCAGCCCCCAGAGCGCGGCGGCCGCCAGCAGCGCCGCGCCGGCGGCCAGCGCCGGCGCCAGCGCCACCGCGAGGCCCGCGCCCAGCGCGGCCGCGCCGCCAGCCAGCAGCGCCCGCGGCAGCGGGCCGAGCGGCCGGGTCAGGCGGTCGCGCAGCACGGCCGACAGCGCCTCGGCATGCAGGTAGACGCCGGCCACGGTGCGGGCCCGGGGATCGGACGCGCCGAGCCGGTGCAGGGCGCAGGGCGCGTCCGGCACCGACGCCGCGGGCGGCGGCGGGATGAAGCGCGAGGGCGCGCGCTTGCGGTCCTGGTCGGGCCGGGCGATGCCGATCAGCACGGCGCGGCCCGCGAAGGCCCGGCGCAATGCCGCCGGGTCGGAGCGCGCGCAGCGCAGCACGTCGATCAGGGCATAGGCCGGCAGGCTCTCGGGATGGCGGCGCGGGGCCAGCAGCACCGGCGCCTCCGGCGGCGCGGGCGCGCCCTCGATGCGCGACAGCATCTCCCCCAGCAGGGTCGGAAGCCGGGCGCCGTCGGTGCTCTCGAAGGCGGCGCGCACCGTGCGGAAGACGCCGTCGCGGTCGGCCTCGAGGTCGAGCAGGCCCAGCCGGTCGCCATAGTCCCGCAGCGGCGCGGTCAGCGAGCGTGGCGGCAGGGTGGCTTCCGAGCGGCCGAGCACGACCCGCGCCCGGTGGCGGTTGAGACTGCGGCGCAGCTCGGTCTCGAAGCGCCGGAAGCCCGGAAGGTCGAGGGCCCGGGTCAGGCCGCCGGCGGAATATTTCAGGATCAGGTCGAAGCCGATTGCCTGCGCCCCGGCACCGGCCAGCGCCTCGATCGTTTCGGCCCAGACCGGCGCGAACAGGCCCAGGGGATAGAGCGACAGCGGTTCGCTGGCGAGCGAGCGCTCGTCGATGGCGACCAGCGCCACCGGGCCCTCGCCGCGCAGCATGTCCGACGGCTCCGGCGGCGGTCCGGCGAGGCGCGCCCGCAGGCCGAGCGCGGTGTCCAGCAGCCAGCCGTCGAAGGCGGTGCGCCCGTCGCCCGGGACGGCGGCCGCGGCGGCCAGCAGGGCCGAGCCCGCGACCGTCGCCGCCGCGATCCGCTGGGTGAAGCGCATCGGCTCAGTCGATGCGCACGATCCGCAGCGGTTCGCCCGGACGGGCCTTCTCGACCCGCACCGGATGTTCGAGCCGGGTGGCGTCCTCCAGCACGATCTCCAGCGTGTAGCGCGCCTCGACCGCGAGGTCCGGCGCGTCGGTCGGCCAGGGATTGGCCCCCGGCGCGGCCGCGTAGCGGGCGATCACCCGCTCGCCGTCCTTCAGCACCAGCGCGCTGACGAGGTCGGCCCGGCGGCCGGCCAGCACCAGCAGCGGCCGGGGCGAAATCGCCAGCCGCTTCGGGGCGGCCGAGCGCAGCACCACGCCGCCGACCTGGGTGTCGCCGCCCAGCACGGCCTCCTCGGGGCAGCGCGCGCGGGCGACGTCGGCGACCTTGCCCTTCTGCACGCTGTAATTGCGCTGCGAGAAGCTGAGGCGGCCACCTTCCACCAGCACCTCCTCGCAGGCCGGGTAGTGCATGAACAGCAGCGTGCCGTCGGCCAGCTCGAGGGCGTCGCCGGGATAAAGCTCGCTGAACGGCGGCGCGGCCTCGCCCGCCGGGCCGGTGACGTCGAGCACCAGCGCCACCGGCGCCTCCGCCCGGGCGGGTACCCAGGCGGACAGGACGATGAGCACGCTCAGGACAGGCAGGGCGAACGACAGGCGCATGGCGCATCTCCGGCTGTGGACGCGCCCGAGACTAGCATGCGTTGCCGGCATCGAAGGTCCCTCAGGCGGGCGTGGCCTGCGGGATCGCCTGGCGCGCCCCGCCCGCGTCGCGGTCCTCGAAGACGATGCGCACGGGCATGCCGATCCGCACCTCGGCAGGATCGCAACCGATCACGTTCATCATCATCCGCGGACCTTCCGCCAGGTCGACGAGCGCCAGCACGTAGGGCGCGTCGGCCCGGAAGGCGGGCAGGGGGGCCCGGTTGACGATGGTGAAGGTGTGCACGCTGCCGCGGCCCGAGGCCGCGATCCAGGCCGGATCGGGGGCGTGGCAGGCCTTGCACAGGCTGCGGGGATAGAACTGCCGGGCGCCGCAGGCGGCGCATTCCTGGATCAGCAGTTCGCCCCGGTTGCAAGCCTCCCAGAAGGCCGCCGTCTCCTGGTTGGGCACCGGCGCCGGTTTCGCCGGCAGGTCCATGATCTCCTCCGCCATCGTTTCAGCCCCGTCCCAGGATCATCGAGCAATGCGCCGAGAGGATGCCGCCGTCGCCGTGCACGAAGGCGAGCTCGGCGTCGGGCACCTGGCGGGCGTCGGCCTCGCCGCGCAACTGGCGGACGGCCTCGATGAGGTGGAACATGCCGCCGGCGGCGCCGGAATGGCCGTAGGACAGCAGCCCGCCATGGGTGTTGCAGGGCAGCCGGCCGCCATGGGTCAGGTCGCCCCGCGCGGCGGCGTGCCCGGCCTCGCCCTTCTCGAAGAAGCCGATCGATTCCAGCTCGATCAGCAGGGTGATGGTGAAACTGTCGTAGATCTCGGCGACGTCGATGTCGGCGTGCCCGACGCCGGCCTGGCCGAAGGCGGTGGCCGCCGCCCGGGCGCAGCCATACTCGGTCAGCGAAGGCGCTTCGGAGATGTGCTCGTGCGTGTGGCCCTGGCCCATGCCGAGAATCTCGACCGGCCGGCGGGCGAGATCGCGGGCGGCGTCCGCGGCGGAGACGATGATCGCCGCCGCGCCGTCGGAGACGAGGCAGCAGTCGTAGAGCCGCAGCGGCGTCGCGATCACCCTTGAAGCCAGCACGTCCTCCAGGCTGAGAGGCTCGCGCTTGTGCGCCTGGGGATGGCGGGCGGCGTGCGCGCGGTGCTGCACGGCGATGTGGGCGAGCTGTTCCATGGTGGCGCCGTATTCGTGCAGGTAGCGCTGCGCCACCATGGCGTAGGCGGCGTAGATGGCGATGCCGTAGGGCCGCTCGAACTGGGCGTGGCCGAACTCGGCCAGCGCGGCGACGGCGATGTCGCGGCTCATGCCGGTCGCCCGGTTGTCGCCGCAGACCACGAGGACGTGCCGGCACTGGCCCGAGGCGACCAGCGCGGCGGCGTTCATCACCATGATCGCGCCGCTGGCCCCGCCGGCCTGCACGCCGGAATTGTAGGCCGGCTGGATGCCCATGTATTCGCAGAACACCGAACTCAGCATCGGGTGCGGCTCGACGATGGAATAGGCGCAGAGCACGCCGTCGATGTCGCGAAGCGCCAGGCCGGCATCGGCGCAGGCCTTCAGCGCCGCTTCGGCATGCAGCCCCATGGGTGAACTGCCCGGCAGTTTGCCGACCGCGGTGTCCGCGACGCCCGAAAGCACCGGCCGGATCGCCATCAGCCGGCCTCCGGCATGTCGGGCTCGAGCGTCTCGTCGATGACCGCCAGCAGCACCGGCCAGTAGGCCTCGCCATAGCCCTTGTCGATCGCCGCCTGCAGCAGACGGCCGGCGGTTTCCGCCCCGGCGGGCGCGAGGCCGGCCTCGCGCGCCAGCTCCAGGGCGTAGCTCAGGTCCTTCAGCATGTATTCCGTGGAGAAGGCGCGCTTGGGAAAACTGCCCGGCAGCATCGCCTTCATGCCGTGCGATCCGAGCGCGAAACTGGCGCCCGAGCCGGTCGCCAGGGTCTCGAACAGGACCTTCCCGTCCATGCCGTTGCGCCGGGCGATGGTCAGCGCCTCGGCCAGCGCCACCACGTTCTGAAGCAGCACCATGTTGTTCATCAGCTTGGCGATCTGCCCGGTGCCGATACCGCCGCAATGGGCGATGTCGCTGGCATAGCTGGCGATGAAGGGCCGCACCCGCGCGAACACGGTCTCCTCGGCGCCCGTCATCACCGCCAGCGTGCCCTCGCGGGCAGCCTGGCGGGTCCGCGCGATCGGCGCGTCGGCCCAGGCGATGGCGCGCGACGCGGCCCGTTCGGCGAGTTGTCGGGTCAGTGGCACCGGCGCCGTCGTGGTGTCGACGATCAGCGCGCCCTCGGGCAGTGCCTCCAGCAGCACGCCGGCGACGGCCCCGAGCTGCGGGCCGCCGGGCAGGGACAGGAAGACCAGGTCGGCCGCGCCGGCGAGGTCCTCCAGGCTGTCCGCGACCGCGCCGCCGGCCGCGGCGAAGCGTTCCAGCACGGCGGCGTCGAGATCGAAGGCGGTGACCGGCAGGCCGGCCTTCTTCAGCAGGTTGTGGGCCATGGGCTCGCCCATGACGCCGAGCCCGACCCAGCCCAGCCGGGCGATCTCCCGCGTGCCGGTCGGCCGGGTTTTCGCTGCGTCGGCCACCGCGCTCATCCGCGCGCGTAGGCGGCGGCGTTGGCGCCGGCGATGCGGCCGAACACGGAACCGTTGGTCAGCCCGGTGCCGCCGGGATAGTTGAACCAGAACAGGCCGCCGACCATCTCGCCGCAGGCATAGAGGCCGGGCAGGGGGTCGTCCTCGGTGTCGCGCACCTGGGCGTCGGTGCCGATGCGCACGCCGCCGAAGGTGAAGGTGATGCCGCAGGTCACCTGGAAGGCCTTGAAGGGCGGGGTGTCGATGCGGTTCGCCCAGTTGGTCTTGTCGACCGGCAGGCCGCGCGTGCCGCGGCCGTCCTTCACCGTGGGATCGAACGGCGTGTCGGTGTCGACCGCGTCGTTGTAGGCCGCGACCATCTTCAGGAAGCGGTCGGGATCGACGCCGTCGAGTTTCTTCGCCAGCGCCTCCAGGCTGTCGGCCTCCACGCGGGTGCATTCGCGGATGCGGTATTCGTCGCGCAGCAGCTCGTCGACCTTGGCGTCGAACACCTGCCAGGCGAACTGGCTGGGCTGTTCCAGCACCGCCCGGCCGAACTTCACGTAGGTGTAGTTGCGGAAATCAAGGCCCTCGTCGACGAAACGCTCGCCCCTGGCGTTCACCATGATGCCGAAGGGATAGGAGTGCTTCTGGAAGCCGTCGCCGACGGCGAGGTCGCCGAAGGGCGGGGCGTTGCGGTCCCAGCCGACGGAATGGCAGCCCGACCAGTTGCCCCAGGGCATGGCGCCCGCATCCAGCGCCATCTGGATGCCGTCGCCGGTGTTGAAGCGGCTGCCGCGCACCTTGGCGAGCTCCCAGCCCGGGCCGAGATAGCGGGTGCGCCACTCGGAATTGGCCTGGAAGCCGCCGGCCGCGAGGATCACGGCGCGGGCGCGCAGGTCACGGGTCTTGCGGTTCTGCCGCAGCACCACGCCGTGCACGCCGTCGTCGTCGCAGATCAGTTCGCGCGCCCGCGCGCCGTAGAGGATGTCGATGCCGCGTTCCCGGCAGATCCCGGTCAGCGCCTCGACAAGGCCCTCGCCGCCGCCCCAGGCCTCCAGCGTCAGGCCGCCCCAGAAGCGCACCTTGCCGCCGACCTTGAAGGACTGGCGGCGGAACATCGGGGCGAAGCGCACGCCGTTGGAACGCATCCAGGCCAGCGTGTCGAACGAGCGGGTGACCAGCAGTTCGGTGAGGTCGGGATCGCAGCGGTATTCCGTGACCCGGAACATGTCGTCGTAGAACTGGTCCTGGTTGTAGGTGCCGAACTCGGTGTTCGCCAGTTCCTCGGGCGTCAGGTCGGGCACCAGCGTGCGGATGTCGGCCTCGCCGTCGTAGACGAAGCGCATGCCGCCGGCGGTGAAGCGGGAATTGCCCCCGGCCTCGGCCTCCGGCGCGCGCTCCAGCAGCGCCACCTTCGCGCCGTTCTCGGCGGCGGAGATCGCCGCGCACATGGCGGCGTTGCCGCCGCCGACGACGATCACGTCATACTCGCTCATGATCCCTCCAGGGCTTCCTCGATGCGTGCCAGGACCGGCAACAGGTAGGTGCGGAACTGGCGGGGATTCTCCGACATCGGGAAATGCCCCAGCTCGCGCATGATGGTGACCTCGGCGCCCCGCACGTTCCGGCCGGTGCGCAGGGTGTCCTCGGGCGTGCAGGAAAAGTCGTACTCGCCGGTCAGCAGGTAGACCGGGCAGGCTTCCGTGTCGATCTCGCCGGCGCGCGCGCGATAGTCGCTGTCCTGGCGGTAGAAGTAGAGATCGCCCCGGAACACGCCGGGCCCGGAGGCGAGATAGCCCCACAGCGTCTCCCAGCGGTGTTCCTCCGGGCTCTGCGGCGCGATCAGGCCCGAGATCAGCGCCGCGCAGACCTCGCCGCCATGCACGTCCGGGCGGTGCAGCCACTGGGTGTCGTACCAGGGCTCCTGGTGGTCCGAGCCCTCGAGCCCGATCACCGCGCCCAGATCGTCACCGTGCAGGCGGGCCAGTTCGAGGACGATCCGGCCGCCCATCGAGCAGCCCATGATCACCGGTTTCTCGAGATCGAGGCCGCGGCAGAAGGTCATCACCGCCTCGACATAGGCCTCTGTGGTCAGCCGGTATTCCTCGTCGTGATAGCCCGCCGGCGGCAGGCTCTTGCCGTGCCAGGGCAGGTCGAAGGCGAGCACCCGGAAGCGCGCCGTGATCTCGGGATCGTTCAGCAGGTGGCGGAACTGCCGGCCGTCGGCGCCGGCGGTATGCAGGCAGACCAGCGGGATGCCGCTGCCGGCCTCCTCGAAATAGACCCGGGCGAGCCGGTCGCCGAGCGGCAGGTGGATGTAGCGCCCGGTGACGGGCTCGATGGCGAAGGCCTCGGCCGGCGCGGGGCCGTCGGCGCTGTCGGGCCTATCCGTCATGGCCGTGCTCCGCCAGCCGGCGCGGGGCGGCCAGCACCTCCTTGATGTAGCGCAGGTGCTGCATCAGCGGCAGCAGGTCGCCCTCGATCACCGCCTCGCCGGCCTTGGCCATGGCGAAGATGTCGTGCGCGCCCGGTTCGGGCAGCGGCTGCCAGTGTTTCAGCCAGGCCTCGGCGGAGGCGCGGATGGAGAACGAGACCCGCCGCAGCAGGGCCGGGCCGCGCTCCAGGGCGGCGATCCGGCCGTCGCGCACGCTGACGTAATAGGGCACGTCGCCGACGCCGAGCAGGAAGGTTGTCGAGAGCGCCGCGCCCCGGCGCACCAGGGCCGGATCGGCGTTCACCAGGTCCGGCAGATGTTCGAGCTGATGCGTGACCACGCGGTCTCCCTCCCGCGGGGCAATCTAGATTTCGCCGGGGAGTCCGTCAAAACCGCCGGCCTCAGCGCCGGACGGCATAGAGCCGCCAGGGGGCCAGCGCCGCCGGCAGGGCCACCGGTTCGAGCCAGCGCGGCGGTGTCGCCTCGCCCGCGAGCCGGGCATGCAGGCTGTCGGCGGCCCGTCCGTAGGCCGCGCCCTCGGGATCGCCCGGGCAGACCAGCAGCCAGTTGACCTCGCGGCGGCGGAGGATCTGCCGGATCTCCCGGCCCCGCGTGCCGGCGAAGACCGCGTTGGTATCGAGGATGGCGGCCTCGTTGCGGTGATAGGGCGTGCCGACCACCCGGTGGGGCGAGAAGTACAGCAGCTCCGGGCCGGCATAGACATAGGCCAGCAGCGTGCGCGGTTCGCCCGCCAGCATGGCGAGGTGGCGGGCGATGGGCGGCCGGGGGCAGGCGGCGCCGGCGGGTTTCGCGCCGGCGGGCAGCAGCAGGGCGCCGGTCAGCAGCGGCGCGAAGCAGAAGGCGAGCACCAGCCCGGCGCGGGCGGCGGCCCGCAGCGGGCGTTCGCCGGCGAGCCGCTGCAGCAGCAGGCCGGCGAAGGCGGCCAGCGGCGCCACCGCCACGGCCTGGGCATAGCCCGTCCAGCGCTGCTGCCAGAGGGCCAGCAGCAGGATCGCGACCTGGGCCAGCGCCAGGAAGCGCCAGGCCTCGAGGTTTCTGCTGGCGCCGGCGCCGGCGCCGGCCCTGTTCGTCCCCGTCCCGGTTTCGCCCGCGGCATCCGGCCGGAAGGCCTGGCGCAGCGTGTAGGGCAGCACCGCCAGCGGCGCGCCCAGGTGCACGATCAGCTCGGGCCAGCCGCCGCCGGGGGCGCGGGAATCGAGCATGGCGCGGGTGTCGGCATTGCCGTCCTGCCAGAGGCTGCTGACCGGCGAATGGAGGAAGTGCTGCAGGCGGCTGCCGATCAGCGCCAGCACCGCCAGGATGAAGGGAAGGGCGAGCGCGCCGTTCAGCACGAACAGCAGCTTCAGGGCGGGCGAAAGCGCCCTGAACTGCGCCCGGCCGCCCATCAGCACGAAGATCTCGGCCGCCGCCAGGGCGGCCGCGGGATAGAGCAGCGACAGGCGGTCGAAGGCGATGAGCGCGTCGCGCTGCAGCGCCAGCAGGCTGGCGGGATCGCGCTCGACCGGCAACGCCAGCAGCAGCGCCAGCCCGGCCGCGAAGGCCGAGCGGTATCCGGCGGCGAGCGCCCGCGCCCCGGCCGGGTTGCGGCGGTTGGCGATCCAGATCCCGCCCAGCGCCAGCCAGAGCAGGCCGGCGAACAGGCCGCCCTCGGGCGAGAGCCACAGGAAGAGCGCAAGCATGAGCCCGTTCGCGATCGCCAGCCGCCGGCTCGCCGTATCGGCAAGCAAACGAAGCGCCAGGCCGGCAGCCAGGATCGCCGCCAGGGTCAGCAGGCCGTGATGGTCCGGCCGGGCCGGGGCGAACTGGAAGGCGATGAAGAACTGCGCCGCGAACAGCAGGCCGGCGAGCGCCCCGAGCCGTTCGGGCAGGACCGGACGCACGGCCCAGAGCAGGGCGGCGAGCGCCGCGAGGTGCAGCGCCGGGCCCAGCAGACAGGCGGCAAGACGCAGGCCGTCGTGCCAGCCCGCGAACGCCGCCGGCAGGGCGGCCGCGGCGATCAGCAACAGATCGAACGGCCGGGTCCAGTGCAGCGTGGCACCCGCGGGCCAGTTCGCCCGCGCGATGCGGTCGTCGTACCAGCCGCCGCCCGCGAGCAGCGCCTCGACCCGGAGCAGGCGCATGTAGGAATCCGGTCCGAACAGCGCGCCCTCGAGGGCATGCGCGAGGCCGCCCGACAGGCCGCTCGCGTGCCCGGCCACGATCAGGGCGACCGGCAGCAGCAGGATCGGGGCGGGGAGGCGGCGCATCGTCACCCACTGTTCCCGCAAATGCCGGCGGCTTCAATCGCGCGCGGCGGCATCGCCGGGGCGGGGCCGGGTTCTATCGTTCCTCGTGATAGTCGCCCTCGGTGTTCACCGACCAGATATTGTCCTTGTCGCCGCGGCCTTCGACGATGTTGTCGACGGCGACCATCGCGGTGAGCATCGAATGGTCCTGGTTGTTATAGCGGTGCATGCCGTTGCGCCCGAGCAGGTAGAGGTTCTCCAGGCCGTCGGTGAAGCGCCGGATGTCGTCGAAGCGCTCGTAGCTGCCGAAATAGGCCGGGTAGGTCTTGGGCACGCGGATCACCACGGCGTCTTCCGCGTCCTCTTCGCGGATCACCCCGATCGCGGCAAGCTCGCGGATGGCGAAGCGTTTCATGGTCACTTCGTCCATCGACCAGAGGTCGTCGCCCTCGTCGCAGAAATATTCCATGCCGACCCAGACCTTGTCGGGATCGGCCACCAGGTAGGGGCTCCAGTTGTTGAAGAACTGCAGTCGGCCGACCTTCACACCCGGCTCCTGCACGTAGATCCAGTTGTCCGGCATCGCCTCGAACAGGGTGGCGCCGGTGGCGTCGCCGCCCAGCTTGAGCCGGGTGAGCAGGATGCCGACGGTGATGAAGTCGCGGTAGAGCAGGCCGTCGGAGACGTCCCGCACGTCGACCGGCGGGCGCGGCTCCAGGCCGTCGATCAGCTCGCGTACCGGCATGGTGGAGAAATAGAGGTCGCCCGCGACCGGCCGCGCGACGCCGCTGCCGTTCACCAGGGTGGCGCCGGTGACGCGGCCCGCCTCGTGGCGAAGGCCGGTGATCCGGCTGTTGAAATGCACCTCGCCGCCGCGCTCGCGGATCATCTCGGTGACCCGCCGCCAGATGTGGCCGGGGCCGAACTTGGGATAGAGGAACTGCTCGATCAGGCTGGTCTCGGTCTCCTTCTGGCGCACCGAGGCCGGCTTCGGCAGCAGCGAGCGGGCGGCGTGCAGCAGCGCGCGCGAGAGCGACAGGCCCTTGATCCGCTGCGCCCCCCACTCGGCCGAGATCTCCTCGCAGGGCACGCCCCAGACCTTCTCGGTGTAGTCCTTGAAGAAGGTGGCGTAGAGCTCGCGCCCGAAGCGGTTGATCAGGAAATCGCGCAGGCTGGTTTCCGGCCGGATCGGCAGGAGCCGCGCTCGCAGGTAGGAGAGGCCGACCCGCATTGTCGTGAGCGGGCCGAGCTTCGCCAGCGTGCCGAGGCTGAGCGAGAGCGGATAGTCGAACAGCCGGCCGCGCCAGAGGATGCGCGAGGTGCGCGGGCGCACCAGCATCACGTCGTCCACCGCGTCGGGATCGGGGCCGTCCTCGGGCATGGCGAGCCAGCGGCTGCTGTTCTGGTAGCGGATGGTGGCGCCGCCGCCACCGCCCGGCCGGCCCTGCAGCGGCAGGATCTTCGACCACCAGTCCATCACCCGGTCGGATTTCGAGAAGAAGCGGTGGCCGCCGATGTCGATCCGGTTGCCCTTGTATTCGTGCGTGCGGCTGATGCCGCCGACATCGTCGGCCGCCTCGTAGACGATCGGCCGGATATCGGTGCGCTCGAGCAGTTCCAGCGCGGCGGTCAGCCCGGCCGGGCCGCCGCCGATGATGATCGCCGTTTTTTCGGACTTTTCTGCCATCGCCTACCCGCGGAACAGCACGGCCCTGCGCAGGCCGAAATTGAACAGGAAGCTGGCGCCGGCCGCCAGCGCCTTGGCCGGACCGTAGTGGATGCCGGCGGCCTCCGTGAAGAGCCAGAGGCCGGCCTGGTTGACCGCCAGCCCGGCGCCGCCGATGGCGACGAACAGCGCCAGCTCGCTCGGCCAGTCGTCGAAGCGCCGGGTGGCGAAGGCCCAGTGGATCGAACCCCAGTAGGCGACCAGGCTGCCCAGCGCGAAGCTCGCCATGTTGGCGCTCAGCACCGGCGCCCCGAAACCCTCCACCAGCAGGGCGAGGCTGCCGGCGTCGGCGGCCAGCGCGATCAGGCTGACGAGCCCGTAGCGCAGGCCTTCGGCGCGCAGGGCCCGGGGCAGGCGGATCCGGCGGAAAACCGGGCGGATGCCGGCAAGGCTCGGGCTCGGGGCGGACAGGCTCATGGGCGGAACATCCTCTTGCGCGCTTGGCCTGCATCTGGGGGCGGGTTTGCCAACGCCAAGTGACGTCCCGCACAGTCCGTGGGCGCGGTTTCCATGGTTCGGAAAGTCGCGCCGGGCGGCGCGCGGGTCGCTTCCGGGCCACGCGGTGGGACGGGCGTCGGGCTAGCGTCGGGGCGATAACGGGCGGCAAGGACGGGAGAGGCGGGATCATGGCGGTACACGAGGACGACAGCAGGGACAGTGTCGCCGTCGACGGCCGGCTCGCCGCCGCGTTCGCCGCGGGCGGCTTCGTCTTCACCGCCGAGACCACGCCCGGCGCCAGCACCGATCTCGCCCGGGTCGGCGAACGCGCGGCGCCGCTGAAGGGGCTGGCGGACGCGGTGAACGTCACCGACGGGGCCGGCGCGCGGGCCCATGTCTCCAGCCTGGCCGCCGCCGTGCGGCTGATCGCCGACGGCATCGAGCCGGTGCTGCAGTTCACCGGGCGCGACCGCAACCGCATCGCCCTGCAGGGCGACCTGCTGGGAGCCTGTGCGCTGGGGGTGCGGAACGTGCTCTGCCTCAGCGGCGATTCGGTGGAGACCGGCGACGAGCCCGACGCCAAGCCGGTGTTCGACCTCGACGGCACCGGGATGACGGCAATGTTCGCGCGCATGCGCGACCGGGCCGAGCTCAATTCCGGGCGGGCCATCGAGCCGCCGCCGGCGATGCTGATCGGCGTCGCCGACCTGCCGATCGACCCGCCGGCGGACTGGCGGCCGACCGGCCTGGAGAAGAAGATCGCCGCCGGCGCCGACTTCGTGCAGACGCAATACTGTTTCGATCTCGCGCGCGCCCGGCGCTACATGGCCCGGCTTGCCGATTTCGGCATTCCCGAGAAGCTGAAATTCCTCATCGGCATCGGCCCCCTGGCCTCCGCCCGCCAGGCCCGCTGGATGCGCGAGAACCTGTTCGGCGTGGAGATCCCCGACGGAATCGTCGACCGGCTGGAGGCCGCCGCCGATCCGCGTGCGGAGGGCAAGAAGATCTGCACCGACCTGCTGCACGGCTTGCGGGAGATCCCCGGCGTCGCCGGCGCCCACCTGATGGCGCCGCACCAGGAAGCCGCCTGCGCCGAACTGATCGCCGAGAGCGGCCTGCGGGGCTGACTTCCGTCCGCCGGCCGCGCGCCGATCAGGTCGCCCGCGGCGGCGTGTCCGTCCCGGTCCGCGGGTCGTGCAGGCCGCCGCCCAGCGCCTCGTGGCCGAAGCGCATCAGCGCCAGCAATGCCGGCTCCAGCGCCCGGCCGCGGTCCGTCAGCCGGTATTCGTGGCGTGGCGGCCGCTCCTGGTAGGGCGCCCGCGTCACCAGGCCCCAGGCGACGAGCCGCTTCAGCCGGTCGGCCAGGATGTTGCTGGGGATCGCCTCGCCGCTCGCCTGCAGGGCCCCGAACGTGTGCCGCCCGTGCCAGAGCAGGTCGCGCACGATCAGCAGGGTCCACTTGTCCCCCAGCAGGTCGAGGCTGCGGGCGATGGAACAGCCCGAGCGGAACTCCTGCGCCGGCGCCTGCGGGCTCGCGTCGGCGGCAGCGGGACGCGGTGGGGCGGGGCGGTCTTTCGGCGCAACCATCGGCGCAGTCTAGTCACTTGCATTTACGAAGTCACGCCGGTAGCGTCGTTACTTGCAAATCGAAAGTGAGTGTCCGATGGCCATCAACCGCGCCCTGCTGGCGCATCTCGCCGCCGCCGTCGCCGCCCTGGGCGGCGGTTCGGCCGTCGTCGCCACCCGACTGGCGGTGGGCGAGAGCGATCCCGTCAGCCTCGCCTTCTACCGCTACGTGATCGCCGCGGCCTGCATGCTGCCGGTGCTCGCGCTGGCCTGGCCGCGCGGCGGCCTGCGGGCGGCCGACTGGGGCGCGATGGCGCTGCTGGGGGCGCTGTTCTTCGGCCTGTTCCCCTGGTCCTTCAGCGCCGCGCTGGAGATCACCACCGCGCCGCGCGGGGCCATCGGTCTCGCCACGGTGCCGGTGCAGACCCTGCTGGTTGCCGTGCTGGTCGGCCGCGAACGCCTGAGCCGGGCCAAGCTCGCCAGCGTGGGCCTCGCCGTGGCCGGCATCGCCGTGGTCTTCGGGCCCGAGGCCTGGCGTTCGGGCGGCGCGGCCACCTGGCGGGGCGACGCGATGATGCTGTTCGCCGCGTTCTGCGCCGCCGTCTACTCGGTCTACAGCCGGCCGGTGCTGCAGCGCCTGGGCCCGCTGTTCGCCACCGCGCTGGGCATGCAGTTCGGCCTGCTGGCGCTGGCCCCGCCGGCCGCCCTGACGGGCGCGCTCTCGGCCTGGCCGGATTTCTCGTCCGCGGGCTGGCTCGCGGTGATCTTCCTCGGCACGCTGAGCGGCGCCATCCAGTTCGCGCTCTACACCTGGGCGCTGCGCTGGCTCGACCCCTCGCGGGTCGCCATCTACCTGGCGTTGAACCCGCTGGCCGCGGTGGCGCTGGGCGCCCTGCTGCTGGGCGAGACCGCGGGACCGGTGCTGCTGGTCGGCCTCGCCCTGGTGCTGCTGGCGATCGCCGTCGCCGCGCGGCCGGCCGCCCCCGCGCGAGCGCGCCGGACCTCCTGAGCGACGATCGGCCCGACTTTTCCCCGCCGGTCGCGCGCGCTAGACAGGAGGTCCCGCAGGCAACGGACGAACCGCTCGCCATGAACCGCATTCTCAACGGCCTTCGCCTCATCGAGGGCTCCGCCTTCGTCGCCGCCCCGCTCGCCGGCATGACCCTGGCGCAGATGGGCGCCGAGGTGATCCGCTTCGATCCCATCGGCGGCGGCCTCGACTACGGGCGCTGGCCGGTCACGGCGGCGGGCGACAGCCTGTTCTGGGCCGGGCTCAACAAGGGCAAGAAGTCGATCGCCCTCGACATCCGCAGCCCCGAGGGCCGGGAACTGGTCGCCGGCCTGGTGGCCGCCCCGGGCCCCGACGCCGGCCTGTTCCTGACCAACTTCCCGGCCTCCGGCTGGCTCGCCTACGAGGCCCTGAAGGCCGGCCGCGAGGACCTGATCATGGTGGCGATCCAGGGCAACCGCGACGGCTCCAGCGAGCTCGACTACACGGTCAATCCCGCGGTCGGCTTCCCCGCCGTCACCGGCCACGACGAGCGCCCGGTGAACCACGTGCTGCCGGCCTGGGACATCGGCACCGGGCTCTCCGCGGTCTCCGGCCTGCTCGCCGCCGAGCGCTGGCGCGGGCGCACCGGCGAGGGCCAGATGCTCTCGGTGGCGCTCTCCGACGTCGCCTTCGCCACGGTCGCCAATCTCGGCATCGCCGCCGACTGGCAGGTGAACGGCCGCGAGCGCGACCTCGGCGGCAACGACCTCTACGGCGCCTTCGGCCGGGACTTCGAGACTTCCGACGGCCGCCGGGTGATGGTCGTCGGCCTCTCGCCCCGGCAATGGGCCGCGCTGGTGAAGACCTGCGGCGCGGAGCAGGCGATGGCCGCCATCGCCGCCGAGACCGGCCTCGATCTCGCCGACGAGGGCAACCGCTACCGCGCCCGCGTCGCCATCGCGGAGGCGCTGGCGCCCTGGTTCGCCGCCCGCAGCTTCGCCGAGGCCGCCGAGGCGCTGGAGGCCGGCGGCGTCACCTGGGGGCCTTACCAGAGCTTTCGCGAGGCCATGGAACGCGACCCGCGCTTCTCCACCGAAAGCCCGCTGTTCGCGGAGGTGGCGCATCCGGGCCTCGGCCGGCTGCTGACCCCGGGCTCGCCACTCGAATTCACCCGCCACCTGCGCGAGGCGCCGGGCCGGGCGCCGCGGCTGGGCGAGCATACCGATGCCGTGCTGGCCGACGTGCTGGGGCTGGGCGACGGGCAGATCGGCGCGCTGCACGATCGGGGCGTGATCGCCGGTCCGCCGGCCTGAGGCACGCCTGCCCGGATTTCTTGTACCAAGGGGAGGGAACGACCATGGCCGATGCGGCCGAGACCTACGCCGCCTGGCTGGGCGGCACCGAGACCCGCGAGGACGTGCTCACCGCGCCCGCGGTGCGCCGCTACCTGGCGCTGGTGGACGACGTCGACAGCCGGCTGGGCGACGGCGACCCGCTGCCGCCGCTGTGGCACTGGATCCTGTTCGCCCCGGAAGCCCCGCAGCGCGAGATCGATGTCGACGGCCACCCGAAGCGCGGCGGTTTCCTGCCGCCGGTCGACCTGCCGCGGCGGATGTTCGCCGGCGCCAGCTACCGCTTCCTGGCGCCCCTGCCGGTCGGTGCCACGGTGCGCCGGGAGGCCCGCATCACCGGAATCAGCGAGAAGAGCGGCAAGACCGGCCGCCTGGTCTTCGTCACCGCGGTCTACGACATCTTCGCGGGCGAGACCCACTGCATCGAGGAGACCCAGAACGTGGTCTACCGCGAGATGGGCGCGCCGCAGAGCGAGCCCGACAGTTCGGTGGCGCTGCCCGCCCCGCCGGCCGGCGCCTGGCACGCCACCGTGACCCCGGACCCGGTGCAGCTCTTCCGCTATTCGGCGCTGACCTACAATGGCCACCGCATCCACTACGACCGGCCCTACACGATGGAGGTCGAGGGCTATCCCGGCCTGGTGGTGCAGGGGCCGTACATCGCCACCTGGCTTGCCGAACTGGTGCGCCGCCACGCCGGCCGCCCGGTCGCCAGCCTGAGCTTCCAGGCCCGCGCGCCGATCTTCGACACCGCGCCCTTCCAGGTGATCGGCCTGCCGGACGGCGACACTGTCGAACTCCGGGCCGTGCGCTGCGACGGCGAGACGGCAATGACGATGCAGGTGGGGCTGGGTTAGGCGGCGCGCGGCGGTCTCAGGAGTCGTTCTCCGGATCCTCCTCGCTCCACAATCCGATCGCGTTTGCGCTGACAAGGGTCGCGCTGCATCCGTTGGCTGATCGCCGATGCGACTTCACCAAAGACGCAGCAACAAACCGCCATCAGAAACCTTCAGCTCTCGCATAGTTTCCAGCCGTATTCGTCAATGAGGTGCCGAAGTTTGGTCATGGCTTCGCGCTTGGGCTGGCGTGGATAGAATTCTTCACGGTAGAGAATTCTGAGGATGCAGTAATCCATCGCCGTCAGTTGATTGAGGTCGTTGGAGTCGTTGAACATCGAGTGTTGCAAGCTGTCGTGATCGTGTGCTGGCCCAAGAGCCTGGGCGATTTCCTCGTCAGCACATTCTTCAAATTCCCGGAAATTCAGGTTGTCGGGTATGACAACAAGGCTGCCAAAATTTCCGGACTTCAATGTAGAAAACCGGACGAAACATTTGGTGTTTTCGATATTCATTGTGGAGTTATTATTCGTTATTGCATGATTTAGAAGATATTCGAACTCGGAAGGACTCGAAATTCGAATCGTTACATCTGTAAATGTTTCTTTGTCAAAATGGTAATCAAAAACAATTCCAGAATATTTCTCAATTTTACTTATTGTCGACCGAACGGTTCTTTTAAATTTCGATGAATTTCCAGTGTATTGTTGTTCTATCAATATAACATATCTTACCGGACTGGAAAATTTGAAAATATTATCTGGACCCGATATTCCGTTCTCTTCTCCAAACATTGTTTTTTCAAAATAGTGGTAAAGAAGATCCGGGTTCGTGTTTTTCTGTAATTGCTGCAGGCTCAATCCCTCTGCCTGTGAACTGGCGTTGCCGGGAAGCATGAACAAGACAAGGATCAGATACAGGCTGTGCAGCGCGCTAGTGCGATCGGGTCCGGACAAGGGAAGGACTCCGCCTTAATGTCGGGTCGAAGATTGTATCTGTTGATTGTATAAAATTCGCTCGACACCCGAAAATCAATTCGGCGCCGCGGTCGGCAGCTCACAAGACGTCTTCCCCCTCGTCCCACAACCCGATCAGGAAGCCCCGCCGGCGGGAGCCGCCGGTGCGCTTGCGCAGGTCCTCTTCCGACATGGTGGTGCGGGTGCGGCGGGTGCGGAGCCAGCGGAACAGGCGTTCGCGCATGTCGGCGCGGATTTCGGCATGGTCCGGGCTCTCGCCCAGGTCGTGGAACTCGTCCGGGTCGGCCTCGAGGTCGAAGAGCTGCGGGCGGAAACCCTCGTAGAAGACGTATTTCCAGCGCTCCGTGACGGCCATGAAGGCGCGCGCGTCGGCCGGTTCCACCCCCAGCGTGCGTCTCGCCTCGCGCAGGGAATAGTCGCACTCGCTGAAGGCGGTCTCGCGCCAGTCCCCGGCGCGGGTGCCGTCGGGATGCTCCGGCTCATGCCCGGGGCGCAGCAGCGGCAGCAGGCTCAGGCCCTCCAGGCGGTGCGGCTGCGGCGCGCCGCCGGCGGCCTCGAGGAAGGTCGGCAGGATGTCGATGCCCTCGACCAGGCGCTCGTCGACCTGCCCGCGGGTCGGATCGGCGGCGGGATCGGGATCGACCACCAGCATCGGGATGCGGGCCGAGACCTCGTGCAGCAGTTCCTTCTCGCCGAGATAGTGGTCACCCAGATAGTCGCCGTGATCGGAGGTGAAGACGATCATCGTGTCCTCGAGCCGGCCGCGGGCATCCAGTTCGCCCATCAGCCGCCCGATATGGTCGTCGATCTGCCGGATCAGGCCCATATAGGCCGGGATCACCGCCTGGCGCACCGCGTCGTTGGCGAAGTTCAGCGAATCCGGGTGCTGCATGAAGGCGGCGTGCACCGGGTGCGGATCCGCCCGCTCGTCGGGATGGGCCGCCATCGGCAGGATCTGGTTCGCCGAATAGAGCGCGTGATAGGGCGCCGGCGCGATATAGGGCCAGTGCGGCTTGATGTAGCTCAGGTGGGCGCACCAGGGATCCTCGCCGCATTCGTCGATGAAGGCGATCGCCCGGTCGGTCATGTAGGCGGTCTCGGAATGTTCCTCGCGCACCCGGGCCGGGCGCGGGCTGTTCGCCAGGTACCAGCCGCTCAGCACCTCGCCGTTCTCGCCCTCCACCGAATTGGCCCAGGTGTGCCAGGGATTGTCGCCGTCGTAGCCGAGGTCGCGCAGGTAGCGGTTGTAGGCGAGGTCGGGGTCGGCGATCTGGTCGGGATGCAGGCCGTCGTCGCGCTCGAAGGGCTCGAAGCCGCACTGGCTCACCAGCACCCCGGTGGAGGAGCCCGGGTCGATCCCCAGCCGGGCCATGCCGGCCCGGTCGGCGGCCATGTGGGTCTTGCCGATCAGCGCCGTGCGCCGGCCCAGCGGGCGCAGATAATCGCCCATCGTCAATTCGTGCACCGACAGCGGGAAATTGTTGCCGTTGGCGCCGTGGCAGAACATGTAGCGGCCGGTATAGAAGCTCATCCGCGAGGGCCCGCAGAACGGCGACTGGCAGTAGCTGCGGCGGAAATTCACCCCGCGGGCGGCCAGCGCGTCGATGTTCGGCGTCTGAAGCGTCGGATGGCCGTTGCAGGACAGGTAGTCCCAGCGCAACTGGTCGCACATGATGAAAAGAAAGTTGCGCACCTGCCCCATGGGCCCGTGTCCTCCCGAATTTGCCGGCGCCACTGTAGCGCGTTTGCGCCCGCTCAGAAGGAGGCGATGGCCGCGAGCACCGCGCGGCTGCCCACCACGGAGGCATATTCGCCGTCGAGATTGCCGAGCGTGATGGCGTGCACGGTTTCGGCGTCATAGTCCCGGCCGTCATGGCCCACGATGGGGCAGGAGGCGGTGGCGTCCGCCACCAGGTAGGTCGCAAAGCCGAGATTGCCGGCCATGCGCACCGTCGCCTCCACCGAGTTGTGCGCCAGCACCCCGGTCACCACCAGGGTCGTCTGGCCGGCGGCCCGCAGGCGCGCCTCCAGGTCGGTGCCGATGAAGGCGCTGTTGGTCCGCTTGGGCAGGACGGTCTCGCCCGGCAGGGGCGCCGTCTCCGGCTTGAAGTCGTGCAGCGGCTGGCCCGGCCGGTAGGGCGAGGCGGCCTCGGCGGAATCGTGGCGCACGTGGACGATCGGCCGGCGCCGGTTGCGCCAGGCGGTGAGCAGGTGGAGGATCCGCCGCTCGGCGCCGGGATTGTTGCGGCCGGCGAAGCGTTCGTGGTCGATCGCCTTCTGCATGTCGATCACCATCAGCGTGGCGCTCGGCGGCAGGTCTTCCATCATGCGGCATCCTTCGCTCGGGGGTTTCCTCTGGCCGGGGCGCGGCCGGGCTGATAGGTCGGAAGAGCCTCCCCGAAATTTCCGGTCCGATCCAGACCCCGGACGCTGGCGTATGAGACGGTCATGAGCACATCGAACAAACCGACCCGCGAAGAGGCCGAGGCCGCCGTGCGCACCCTGCTGCGCTGGGCCGGTGACGATCCCGAGCGCGAGGGCCTGCGCGGCACCCCGGACCGGGTGGTGCGGGCCTACGAGGAATGGTTCGCGGGCTATGCCCAGGACCCCACCGAGATCCTGCAGCGCACCTTCGAGGAGGTCGAGGGCTACGATGAAATGGTGGTGCTGCGCGACATCCGCTTCGAGAGCTATTGCGAGCACCATGTCGCGCCGATCATCGGCACCGCCCATGTCGGCTACCTGCCCGACCATCGCGTCGTCGGCATTTCCAAGCTGGCCCGGATCGTGGAGGCCTATGCCAAGCGCCTGCAGATCCAGGAGAAGATGACCGCGCAGATCGCCAATGCCATCGACGACGTGCTCGAGCCCAAGGGCGTGGCGGTGGT